>JAKVCH010000227.1 GCA_022447485.1 Polyangiaceae bacterium
GCGCAATAAAGGAAGACCAAAGGATGCGGCGACAGCCCGTGCCGAGAGACTTTTTCCGCAACCTTGGACGCCCGTTAAAAGCAAGCCCTTCGGGGGCTCAAGCCCCCGCGTCCTGGCCAGCTCAGGCGAGTCGTAGAAAAACTGTCGCTTACGCAGCCAGTTTTTTAATTGAGCTAGCCCCGCCAATTGCACCTGCGCCGACTCAAAGGGAATGAACTCGAGCAGACCGCCAGCCTCAACGACGCGTTTCTTTGCCTCGAGCACGAAGCGCATATCTTGGCGGCTCAAGCGGCCGTCCACGACCGCCGCTTGGGTAACAATTTTCCTGATCTCATGAAAGGGCATGCCCCTCAGCTGCGTGAGTAGTTCTGTGACCTCATCGGAGCTCAGTTCAACCTTGACCCGGCGACGCTGCTGGACCTCGGCAACCACCCCTGAGACGTATTGATGATAGTCCATCAAGGGGGGCGGCTGTAAGCGCAGATGAGTGAAAAGCGGAGCCAGCCTCTGGGGCAAAGCGGTGAGATCTCCACTCAAGACAATCACCCCTTGATGTCCGTGGAGAGCAGCATGGAGCTCCTGCAGCCTCGATTGAATTTCAGGACTCTCTACATGGGACTGTAGGTCCCGCAGATAGGCAATACTGGGCAGATCTGCAGCGAATATATGGGCCAGGCAAGCAGCAGGCTCCTCGGTGCGATAGACGGCCTGATATGCTTCGTTGGATGCTCCTGGAGAGGACGAGTCTCGAGCCGGTGGCGCTACATCCTGGGCAAGCCCCGGCAAAGTGCTCCGGTGGACTGGCCTTCGGTCTGCTTCGAAAGGGCTCTGATCGTCGCGTGCCTCAGACGAACCACCGCGGCGCACCAGTCCGCGATGAATGCGCCAATCGAAAAAGGGCAACTCCAGCCTCTCGGCGACTCGGGTCAAAAGAGCCTCGACCCGCGCCTCTTCCATCTCGTCGACGAAGACAAGCGGGTGATGCGAGAGAACTAAGAGCTCAAACTGGCGAATATCGTCGGGGTGAATTGGTAGGGGCACGCTCGAACGTTTCGATCTTGCCTCTGTTCTTGTTCGGCTCATCCTGCGCCCCCGACGACAGCTGTGCCGGTCCTTTCCACTTTGAACACAGAGCACTCCGCCTCAACATCAGACTCCGCTGCCGCCACGGCTGCCAAGTACAATCAAAAAGCTATTAGCAACGTTACTCGATTACCATCCAACGACATGCATCACAACCAGCCACGGAATCGCATTGCTCACCGTGCTCGGTGTCGATTCGGCCGTCACCGCAAAATGGTCCCCGTCGACAACTTAAATCGCACTCACCAGGCCCATAGCTTGTACCTGAATTCTGATCGCCTCGGTCGCATTCTTCTGTTCCGTTGGGGACGCCGTCACCACAATAAGCAGCAAATTGGCAGTCGGTAGAGCAAGTGCCGTAGCGTCCGTCGTTGACTCCATCGTCGCAGGTTTCGTTGAAAGGCGCAGCGCTATCGACGACACCGTTGCCGCAAGCAACACGACATTGACTATCGCAACTACCAGGTGCGGCACCTTGCACGGATGAATCGCATTCTTCGCCCTCATCCACTTGGCCATTTGTGCCGCAAAGCGAGAGCGGCACCCAGGCGCTGCAATCACTCAAACAAGAACCGGCAGAGCCGTCGTTGACTCCATCGTCACAGACTTCGCCATTCGTCAAAATACCATCGCCACAATAGCGCACGGCCTGACAAGCGGTGGTGCAGCGGCCAGCGCCATTGGCCAGATAGAGGGTGGGAGTATTCATCTCACCAGCATCGCAAACCTCACCCGCGACTTCTTGCACATTATTGTCACCGCAACGCGGTGGCAAAGTACAGCCAGCTGCGCACGTACCATAAGCTCCGTTATTCAAGCCGTCATCACAGGCCTCCACGCCAATGGGGATGCCATCGCCACAGAAAGGCCCATTGGTGCAGCCCGTCTGAACCCCAGGAATTCGGGGCAAGCAACCGCCGTAATCGCTGGAAAAACCACCGACCCCAGGATCGCATTGCTCCCCGGCATCGATATCGCCGTTGCCGCACTTCCAGGCGCAATCGAGGCCACATTCACTTTGAAGCGTGCCATTCAAGGCTCCGTCATCGCAGAACTCTCCACTATCCTGGGAGTTGTCGCCACAGCGAGCACTCAATGTGCAATCAGCATCGCAATCAGCATCGCCATCACATTGCTCAAAGCCGACATCGAGCGAGCTATCCCCGCAGTAGCCGGCCCAGATGCAACCTTGCGCACAACTGTCTTGACCTGTAGCTGAGTACAGCGCTCTGTTCTCGCCGTCATCGCAGACCTCCTCTGCATGAGGAAGGCCATCGCCGCAGTAGGGCCCCAATTCGCAGCTTGTCGTGCAACCGTCGTAAGCGCTATCGTCGTTACAAGGGCTGTTGTCGTCGCAAAAGCCATCGGTGCAAGCGGATGAATCGTCGCAGCTATTGCCATTATCACAGACTTCATCACTCGCCTTCACTCCATCGCCGCACGTAGAAGAGCAAACGGAAGTTGCCAGACTGAACCCGCTGAGCGTTAGCTTATAATTCGAGCCATTTTCGTTGCGCTCCGCCTGAAAGACAACAATCTCGTAAACTGAACCATCCACCAGGTTCAGAGCTTGCCCTTCCACGTCTTCTGCATTGTTATCAAGGGTAATATCAGCGGTCTCCCTGGCATGGGTGCCGCTAATATCGAGCACGAGGCGGCCGTTCACAAAGACCCAGACATCGTCATCGCCATTGAACTCTAAATTCGCGTTGGCTGAGCTATCGTACTCGAACCAATAGCGGACCTCACTGGTGAAGGAAAAGTTGTGAGCGCCACTTCCTTGATTCCCGAAGCCCTGGCCGTCAATCGGGAAGAATCCTCCACTATCTTGAAAGACGAACTCGTCGGAACCCGGGCTCGTTTCGTTGAGCGTCAGGGAGCTACGGATGGGGAAATTCAGTCCAGCGACATCGCGGTACCATTGACTGAAGGTGATAAAGTCTTGAGCACCATAGCCACACCAATACAAGTCTCGACCGTAACTTCCTAAGTAGCGCGTGCCTGTGGCGTTGTTCTTTCGGGCATTGCAGGTCGCCGGATCGTTACTGGTGTTGGCAGGCTGTACTTGGCCGGACCCAGGCGTCAGAGGGTCGCACCCGTCTCCGTCACATTCCACGTACCACTTAAAAATCGGCTTCCCCAAAAGCGAGGTCCCATCGGGCAGAGTGTCTGCTGCTGTACCCAGAGTGGTGCGCACCCAAATATCTTGCGCGGGTGTGAGGTCGATAGGGTCGCCGGAACTCCACTGAAAGGCGGCGTGCCCGCTGGCAGGGTTGCCGTTCTCTGCCTCGACGTAATAGCGAAAATCTCGGTAGACAATTGGCAGCTCAATGCTGCTTGCCGTTGCCTCAGTGCAAGCAAAACCGGTCTCAATCGCGCAAGCAGAAGAGCAGCCGTCGCCATCGCGAGTATTCCCATCATCGCAGGCCTCTCCGCCGAACTTGATGCCATCCCCACAGCTGGACGTACAGGGCGCTGGGGGTAGGCAGGTTGGCTCCCGGCGGCAATCGACACCACAGCCATCGCCCGTATTATTATTCCCATCGTCGCAGCCCTCACCGGGGTCGGTTTGAGCGTTGCCACAGCTCTGGGGGTCTGCCACAAAACGGCACTCACTCGAACAGATGACACCATTGACCGAGGTCACGGAATCGTTCTGTCCGCCATTATCGCAATCTTCAACGCCCGCTACGAAACCATCACCGCATTCTACAGCTTGGCAAACGCCGTTCAGAGGGCAGCGCCAACCTGCCTCGACTTCGCAGAGGTGACTGCACCCGTCGCCATCACGCTCAGCATTGCTGAGCTGCCCGTCACCATCGTCGCAGGCCTCCGCGCCTTGACGTACTCCGTCACCACAAACGATGGCTGTGCAGTCGCCTCCCTCCCAACGATCGCTGACAAACTGGGGCAAAGGGCAAATAAACCCGGACTCTACGGCACAATCCTCGGAGCAACCGTCGCCATCATCGCGCCGGCCATCGTCACAGTCCTCCCCAATGATAAAGTCGACAAAACCATCGCCACAAGCAGGCAACACGGTGCAAAGAGCACCAGGCACAGCACACACAAATCCTTCATCAATCGTGCAGCCTGTGCAGCCGTCGCCAGCTGTAGCATTTCCATCATCACAGCCCTCTCCAAACTCTAAAAAGCTATTGGGGCACACAGCCGCGGGAGGCGCCAACTGGCAAGGCCCACCCACGCCGGCAGAGGTCGGGCATAAGTAGCCGGGCGTAACGCTACGACAATCAGATTCACAACCGTTGCCCGCGATCTGATCGCCATCGTCACAGGCTTCTCCACCAACGACCAGGCTATCTCCGCAAATAATCGCGCAATTCGTGCCTCCTGGACAATCATAGCCGAGCTCGACCTCGCACGTGGCCGAGCATCCATCCCCCGGGGTTGTCCCGCCATCATCGCAGCCCTCCCCCATCACCCACACACCATTACCGCAGTATTCAGTGATGATCGGGGTACAAGGCTGCCCTAAAACGGGACATTCATAACCAGTCTCCACCTGACAGGAGCTGTCGCAGCCATCACCGCTCACGGGCAGCGCTTGGGCATCATCACAGGTCTCTCCGGGACTGATTTGACCATCGCCGCAAACGGCAGTTTGAACGGCCATGCAGGAGGTACCCGAACACGCCCAGCCCGGCTCCACGAGGCAACGACTGTCACAGCCGTCGCCGGGGCTCACTCCTCCGTCGTCACAGCCTTCCCCACCAACAGGCTCGTACAAACCATTGCCACATGTTGCATCAACCACACAGGCTGCCCCTGGCGCCTCGCAGGCATAACCAGACTCGATCGTGCAAATGCCACTGCAACCATCTGCAGGCCGACCATTCCCATCGTCACAAGCCTCTCCATCGTCGAGGACGCCATCGCCGCAAGTTGCAACAACCACTTGCTCCTGAGGCGCTGCCGCAGCACCTCCGAGACCTGTCTCGCTGATGTTGACATAGCTATCTTGCCCACTTTGCGTGAGCTCTGTGCTTCTATCTTCTGCCTGTTCGCCAATGCCCGGGTTCAAGACTTGCTCAAACGCCGGCAAGCTTTCACAGCCTAGGCTCAGGGCCCCTAAGTAAATGAACAAGGCACGCGTCATGCGTCGAGAAGAAGAAAAGTCCATAAGAGGCAGTATTCCTGTATATCCTGCTTCCAGCAAGCAAAAGCACTCCTCTTTTCCAAATTACCACTCTTGGAACGGGCGACCGACAACCCGAGCTGAGCTTCAGTAGAGCAAAACAGCCCGGTAAAAGCACCGCTTTACGATATCGGCCTCACGTGCCGAAGGACGGCGCATCAAGCAAGCGCAGCTAGAGCCTGGAGTGCTTCTTGACAGGCCTCGAAGCACGCAGCGCATTCGCGATGGTGGCCAGCATGCACTTCACATTCCTTGGCACAAGCTGTGCATGAGCGGCGACAAAGCTCGACGAGACCCCTGGCATAGGGAGAGCCCATGCTTGCTAAGCTAGCCATGGCATTGCAGATCGCTAACATCTGCT
>JAKVCH010000228.1 GCA_022447485.1 Polyangiaceae bacterium
CACGAGCCGCCGGCGTAGCGGCATGCCGATTTTTTCTGGAGGTCGCCTATCTCTCATCAGAAAACTGAGCACCCGCCACTCACTCTTCGAGCCCGGCCTAAAAGACCCGTTCAGGGACATAGACCCGATCACCTGCCTGCAGGGCAATATCTTGTACTCGCCCTTCGTACATAGCCTGAACATCAACGGTCACCGTATTCGTCTGCCCATCAATCCCGCGGGTAAGATTCACTCGAGTCGCATGGGCAATGCCCGTCAGGCCACCAGCCATTGAAATCGATTGAAGAAGGGTCATCCCCGGAGAAAGGGGAAAAGTCCCGGGCTTCTGTACCTGGCCCAGGACGGTTACTTTTTTACTTCGATACTCCTTCACCGAAACAATCACACTCGGATTCAGAAGAATCTTTTCTTCGATGAGCCTCTTTCGGACTTCAGCCGCGAGTTCTTGGGGCTCTAAACCAGCCACCGGGATGGAATGTATATAGGGTAAAGCGGCGGTACCGTCGGTCGCCACTTGATATTCTTTGGGCAACTCCGTTTCTCCAACAATCTCTAACTGAAAAATATCACCCGGTCCAAGCGACGTCTGCTCGTCTGCCTCCCGCAATGGCACCCGTGGAGGCGGTAATTCTCGCTCGCAGCCCATGAGAAAAACTAAGGCGGAAAGCGAAGAAAACGACCGTCTGGTCAGATGCATTTGATCCGTTTTTGGAGTGCTTTTCAATCGTTCAAAGTTCATCGTTCGAGGTCCAGAGCGGCGCTCATCATGCCCATGAGGAAAAACTAGCGCCCGGCCTACATAAACCAACGAACACCCAAGAACGCTTTAAAACGTTTGAACGAAAGGTCATCTTCAAAGTCGATTCCTTGGACGACCTGGGAAATATTTTGATCGTAGCGGAGCGTTAGATTCACGCCTAACGAACTCAAGGGCCGGTATTCACCAAATGCCTGAAGATCCAGCCGGTACTCCGTGAAACCATCGTTCACTCCTGGTACACCCGCTGATACGTAATCGGGATACGCGACACCCGCGACGCCAGCCTCCAGAGTTGTAAGAAAACGCCCCCCTGCCATGTACTTGCCCCGCAGATAACCGCGGTCACGTCGAAAGAAGTCTCCTAAAAAGCTGGGCGCGAAGCTGCGCTGGTAGCCACCAGTTAGCGAAGAAACTCCAACATCATGGCCATCGCTTTTCTTCTTTTGCTCCGACGATTTGAAAAAATACTCTAACTGCGCGGCCCCTACCAAATTATTATAGTCGACCGGCGCATTGGAGCCGGTAAAGTTACCGACAGCCCAGCCAGCAATCACCGTAGCCGAAAGTCGATTCGTCAGAAGGCCACTCAACCCCACCCGAGCTTCACTCGTTCGACCGTTATTCTTGACACTCTCGGAATAGCTAACAGCGCCCACAGAGCCGTCAAAAATCAGGGCCGTCTTCGGCAAAAAGTTCCATCTTCCGCGGGTAGTGAATGCATAATTTCCCCGGTTATACGAATTAAAGCTCGGACGAGCGAAAAGAGTAAAATCCGTCGCAACGTCGATCAAGGTCCAGCTAAAGCTACCTCCGCCGGGAGTCCAAACAAGATTCGCGCCCCCAATAATCAAACTACGGTCGAAAGCTGCCCCTGCCCCAGGCTGATTCGATGGCTCAGCGATGTACTGATACGTCAGGGATCCGTTAACAGCCCAGGTTCGCCGCTCAAATAAATTCAAATACGCAGAAGCGCCACCCATGAGCCGCCTCAGACTGCTCACCTCGGCTCTAAACTCAGAATCGAGAGAGATAAACTCATTGTAGGTGAGGTTCGCGCTTGCTCCGTATTGAACCAAGCGAGGCAAAGGCTGATTCAAAGCGCCTTCTGCAGGCGCAGGTAAGGGCTTAGACTCCATCGAGATGGATGGGGTCACACGGAAGCGCAGCATCGGTACCACTGGCCCGAAGTTATTATCATCAACGGCTGTTCCTGAGCGTTGATAATAATTTGAGTCAAAACCAAACTCGCCGGAAACGCTGGGATGAAAAACGAGATTTTTGGTGGACAGTCCATCGCCGCCGGCGACCTTGCGGTCTTTCAGCCATGGTTGCCCGACGATGGCTCCCCCCTCGGCGCTGGCCCCACGACTCCAGAACAGAGCGAGCGTCAAAGCGCTCCACACCAGTCTACTTCGCCTCGCTACGCTGAAGAGCAACCTCGATTTGCTTCGCATATCAGTTGCAAGCGCTCCGGCGCGACCGATACAGCTTCAGGAATCGAAGAGATGCTCTGTCTCCAGGCCCGCCGTTCATACTGACCAACTCAGGGACAGTTTGCTGCACGCAAGATCGCTGAACGCAAGATTGCTGACGGGAAAGGCTTTGGAGCATGAGAGTGTGAGGCTCAGTTTTGGAATCTACGAGAAGAAAGGCTCGAAGGCCTGGACTAAGAGATGGGGAAGCCCCCAGCTGAAGTGAATGAATTCCTCCAGTTCTAATTCAGACGATATTGCGCTCCCTTCAGCGAGTCAAACGTTCCGCTCCCCAAATTCGTAAGGATTTGAAGGGCGACTTTCCGCTCTTATTGTTTTACGAAACTCACGGGGACCACAATCACAGCTGAGCCTCCCTGGGGCGGTGAAAAACGCCCTGAGCGCGCCCTAGCTTTCACACAACCCAAAACACTCCCGGGAATATTGCCCGATGAGGAGCCTTTCACGCCAGCAACCTCACCCCCTGGACCAATCTTCAATGTCAGGCGAATTTTGCCGGCAATGTCGGGGTTTTGTGCCAAGCCTCGGTTGTAGCAACGGTTAAAACCAGCACGCATACGAGCCACAACGCTTGCGGCGTTACTCACTGAGCCCGCAGCAACACTGGACGATACCGAGGCTTTGCCTTTCGGGCCTTGAACAACTTTGGCCTTACCAGCAGATTGCGATGTCGTGCTCGTGGAGCCCAGCGAGGCTAGCCCTTTCCCTCCACCAGTTTGAACAGCACCGCCTCCTCCTCCCAATTTGAGACTACCGCCATCACTCACGCCCGCTCCTGATGCCGCAGCGCTATCCAAAGAACCGGTCGGAACATCTCCAGCTCGCAAGACACCTGCCGTTGCGGGCCCCGCGCCAGCCAGAGCGCCAAGTGTCATCATCGAGAGCTGATCAAGCTCATTGCTTATCGCCACTTTTTGAGCATTAGATAATTTCGGACCAGCGTCAGTTGGAATATTTGCTGAAGCAGGTGCCGCCTTCTGTGGCTCAGGGTCGGGCTCCGCATCTTCCGTAGGCTCCTGTTCTTCTTGGTCCTCTGCCTCTTGTTCTTCGGGGGGCGGCAAAGGGATTTGATCGAGAGTGTCGACCAAGCCTTCGAGGCTGACTTGCTCATCCACGACAGGGTCGAGCCAGGTAGAGTACATGGAGCCGATAAACATAAAGTGCGCAAAAAAGACAAACGCCGCGATGATCGTCGTCGTCCAATCGATGCCCCCGGCTCCTCGAATAACGGCTGCAGGCAATTGCGGACGCGGCTGCACCGGTGGTGGCGCCACAAATTGAAAGAGGAATGTTGTCTCTCCGACAATGATCTTGCCCCGAGAATCCTGACTCAGGCGGATTTGATAAACGCCTCGACTGCTTCGGCGCGCTTGACCTTTCAGCTGTTCTAAATCACTCACGCCCGTCGGGAGAGCGACCCGCCCCCCCATGCTGTCGAGAAAGTTGAGGACGTAGTCCTCACCGCTTGTTTCGAATAACTTATGAGTCGATTTGATATCATCGCTCGAGAGAACAAAAAGGCTCTTCTCGCTGGGACCGACAATAACATCTATGCGGTCTTGAATGATTCTCTCTTCGATAACATGACCACCTTGAACCACGCCAATACGGAGAACTTTAGGACCACTCGCCGCCACCGCGCGCATGACTGCGGTCATCTGTCCTGGGCGAGAGCCTTGCTGATTCGTCTGTGCCATCCACACTCCCCAAGGGAACCCCCTTGTTCGCTTTCCACCTTACCGAGATGCTGGAGAGGAATCTACCCGGGTGATCATTTTATCGCTCCGTGGCCTTGAATTAGCTTTGCCCCTGAAGATGACGTCTCCCCCATTACGTTAGACGCCTTCGTCCTATTCATTTTCCTTCAGAAGCAAAGAACGCTGCCTTTCTAAATAACTAAAACACTGTTGCTCGATAAGTCGCGCCTTGCGCCCCCAGTAGCGCGACGCCATCCAGCCGAAAAGCCCCACCGAAAAGACGCCCGCCGTCTGCCACCAGCTGCCAGCTCCGTCTGCGAGTGCACCTAGAATTGCCAAAAACGCCGAAGCAAACATGCAAATACGCCCCATTGCCTTGGGCAAAAGTCGCGTGCGGCTGCGCAGTAACTCAGCATCCAAGGCCAGCTCATTGAACTGCAAGACCAGCTCAGCACGAGAACTCACTTCGGTCCCGAGCGAGCGCTCAGAACGTTGAAGGGCCTCCAACCCCAATTCAAACTCTCGAATTGCGATGTATTCCCGGTAAGCAATAGAGACACACCCTGCAACGATCACAGCCCCCAGGGAAAGTAAGAACATAGATTAGACTCACGGCTATGGGTGAAATAAGGCCCCGACTCACTCGACAAGAGCACCGCGTTCCTCAGAGACAGCCTAAAAAGGTGAGTGATAGAGCGCCCGTTCAATCCGATCGGCAAACGACTGTTTGAGCTCAGATAATGTGAGCTTCGGTTGAATTTTGCTAACGCCTACAGCCGCGATGGGTTTTTGCACTCGTCCGACAATCGTCACTTCGCTCAAGGTCACCACTTTTTCTTTGGCAAAAGCAGGCCCCCCGAAGAGGAGCATCAGAGCCGAAAACAGAGCGACGCAAGCAATTTGTCGCGTTTGCTTTCTTGGTTTCGACCTAGCCATTGTCCACACTTTTTGCTCTTTCATCATGGCGCCTTTCCGCAGTACTATTCAAAGCCATCATCACCTTCAGCAAAGTCATCCCCACCCTCGGCATCTAATTCTAAAATAGCCTTCTTCGACTGGGCGCGAGTGAGTAGCTCAGCGACATCATCAGGCCCACCTCGAGGAATTTTTTGCTGATAGGCAGATAAATGTTCAATCGCCTTCTCCGCAGCTTCGAGTGGCGAGACCCCAGGAACTTCTTTGGCAGTGAGGTAGAGCAGTCCTAAGTTATAATGAGCAGCCACCGCTTGCTGATCAGCTGCGATCACCCACTCCAGCTCTCTTTTAGCCGCGGGAATATCCCCCAAGAGCCGATAGGTATCACCTAGTTGTAGATGACCAGGTATGCTTAAATTATTAAAACGCACCACCATCTCAAGGTGTGGTTTTGCTCCGGCAGCGTTTCCAGCTTCCAGCATATAGGTCGAGAGAATCAAGTGGGCTTCCACAAGATCCGGACGTAACTCTGTCGCATAGGCTAATTCTTCCATTGCCTGCTTCTTCATCCCCTGCTCACTATAAATAGCACCGCGTAAATAGAATGCCTCACCATTCTCGGGGTCACGAGCTGGATTTGCTGGTCCATACCCGTCGAGAATACCCCGGAGTGTATAGAGAGCGAGGTCCACTCGATGGGCCCGATAGTGATCCCGTGCGAGTACCATCATC
>JAKVCH010000229.1 GCA_022447485.1 Polyangiaceae bacterium
GCGCTAATTCTCAAGACTTCGCTTTACCCAGTGAGTACTATCCCGAGGCCCAAGCACTCAACCCATATATTCTCCAAGCCCTCGAACCCGACCCCCAGAACCGTTTTCCTTCGGTAAAGGCAATGGCTGCCGAGCTATTGCCATTCGCATCCAAGCGTTCCCAAGGTATTTGGCAAGACGAATTTTGTCTCTAGCCCCGCGATAGGCGGCTCCAAGAAGAGTCGACGAGCGACAAAACTTAGAAAGGGCAACCACTCAGGATTGCCCTTTCTGCACAGGAACAGACTTTTGGCTCTATTGCGAGCTTTAGCTATTGCCTGACTGACGCCGCTGAAAGGCTGGGGTATCCCACTCAGACTCTGAACTCGAGGGGAAACTCGAGCGAGATGGAGGATTCACCGACTGACGACTACCCGCTTCAAAACTCGGCGCGGAGGTCGTTCCTCGCCGCGCGTAGGCAGGAGCTGGCTCAGCACGGTTACCCGGCAGTGCAGCTGGTGCAAGGCTCTTGTTCTGAGCCGGAATTGTCGAAAGAGCGTGAGCCTCATGCTCCTGGGCTGGCTCGCTGAGAGGCCGGTCAAAACCAGTCGCAATCACCGTCACCTTCAAGGCTTCTTCCATTGTCTCATCGATAGAAGCCCCAAAGATAATATTAGCGTCCTCATGAGCTTGCTCTTGAATAAAGGAGGCCGCCTCCTGAATTTCGCGCATTCTCATATCGGCACCGCCCACCACATTGATCAAAACGCCGGTGGCACCTTCGACAGAAATATCGTCAAGAAGCGGAGAGGTGACAGCTTGCTCTGCTGCCAAGCGAGCTCGACCCTCTCCTTTCGCGCAACCAGAGCCCATCAGTGAACGGCCCATATTTCTCATCACTGTTGTGACGTCTGCAAAGTCGACGTTCACGATGCCATCCAGAGTGATCAAATCGCTGATTCCACGCACAGCCTGGTAAAGAACCTCATCAGCCTTGCGGAAAGCCTCGACGAAGGTGAGATCCTCGTCGTCCAAGGTCATGAGTTTCTCATTGGGAATCGTGATCAAGGTATCGACGTGTTCCGTTAACGCCGCAATCGCAGCATCGGCTCGACGAGTGCGCTGCCTACCTTCAAATCCAAAAGGCTTGGTGACAACGCCCACGGTGAGCGCCCCGACTTCCCGCGCAATCTGCGCGATGACAGGAGCCGCACCAGAGCCGGTACCGCCACCCATACCGGCGGTGACGAAGACCATATCGGCCCCTTCTAGTTGCTCCTTGAGAAGGTTTGCGTCTTCGACGGCCGCTTTACGACCTCGCTCGGGATCGGCACCGGCGCCCAACCCACGGGTCACATTGGCCCCGATATGAATACGTTCACGGGCCGAATTAGCGTTTAATGCCTGAACGTCAGTGTTGACACTCAAGAACTCAACACCATCCAGCCCAAAGTGGATCATCGTGTTGATGGCATTATTTCCGGAACCACCTACTCCGACAACTTTGATTTTGGCCTGATACTGACTGCAGTCATCTGCAAATTCGATTGAAAAACTCAACTTCTGCCTCCCGAAATGGCGATCCCTGCGAACTGCTACGAAAAGTAACGATGATCGAGGAACAACCTCTTGCTGAATTAGTTAATAATCTGAGACAAAGAAAAGGAGCAACTTTTTGTTGCTCCTCAACGAAATAATTTTTGAAATTTTAATATTTTAGAAGGCCCCGCGCAGCCAACCCATAAAACCTCGACCCATCGAGATCGCGCCTGACTCGTCCGGAGTACCTTCTCCCGATAGCGAGGCTTCATAGTCAGCCTCCTCGGCCTCAGCTATCTGACGCGCCCCATAATGCAAGAGCCCGACACCTGCCGCATATTGGGGGCCTTGCACTAACTGAGTTAAACCACTCACCCCGGCGGGAAAGCCCATTCGTACGGGCATACCGAGAATATCCTCGGCAGACTCGACCATTCCCTCCATGAGATTCGCACCACCAGTCAAGACGGCTCCAGCACTTGCTAGCTCAATTAATCCGGACTCCTCCATCCGCCGGCGTATTTCATGGAAGATTTCCTCAGCCCGGGGCTCAATAATCTCGCTCACGAACCGCCGAGGGGCCTGACGAGCGGCATGTCCACCCACGCCAGGAACTTCCACCTCTTCTTCATCGCCGACCATCCGACCCAATGCGCAACCATAATTGCGCTTCAAACGCTCAGCTTCACCCGTCGGCGTTCGTAAACCGGCCGCTAAATCTGAAGTAATATTATTGCCGCCGACAGGAATCACACTCGCATGAGCGATTCCCCCCTCGCTGTATGCAATAATATCGGTCGTACCTCCGCCAATATCAATGACGACAACACCGATCTCCTTTTCGTCGTCACTGAGCACGGCTTCGGCACTGGCGTACGGGGAAAGGACCACATCGGCGATATCTAGGCCACATCGCTCCACACAGCGCACCACATTCTGAATATTCGAAGTGGCAGCCGTGACGAGGTTGACGCGTGTCTGTAGACGTACCCCAGCCATGCCAATCGGATCGCGAATGCCATCCTGGGTATCGACGAGGTATTCCCGAGGCAATACGTGTAAAATCATCCGATCGGCATCGACGGGAACGGCACGAGCTGCCTCCAAAACCCGATCAACATCCGAGGGGCTAACTTCTCTCGCGGCGACCGCACACATGCCATGAGATGGAATCGAGCGTACGTGACTGCCGCCCACGGCAGCATAGACCGTATCAATCTCGACGCCGGCGCAATTTTGTGCGGCATCCACGGCTTCACGAATCGCCCGCACCGTCCAATCGATATTGGTGACCACTCCCTTACGCAATCCGCGACAAGGCACATTGCCGACGCCTAAGATAGTGATTCCCTCATCATCGACTTCGCCAACCACAGCGGTCACCTTTGTCGAGCCAAGGTCTAAACCAACAATAACTTCAGGGGGTTCAATCGATGTCGTCATTTCTTTCTCTCGCCAGAAGGGCTGAATCGAACCTGCCATGCTGTCTTCAAGCGGGCCAAGTTTGAGGTCGACAAATTACGGCTCAACGGGTTCTTAAAACCACTCGCTCAGGATGAGCTTGATTATCCAAAAAGAGCGTCTCAGCTGCTGCTCCTGCTTTCTCGGTTTGGCGTAAAACCTTTGCTGCTCTTTGGAGCTTTTCCTTCCAGGGAGATTCACCCAGCCTGAAGCTCAACCCCGATTCTCCAGCAATAAGAGTTACGGCTCCAGATTCCTCGAAATGCAGCTCCTGGACCGAGTACTTCTTCGCCATGCCCAACTTGGAATAGTCAATCAGTAGAGAAAGCCCCTGGCGCAATCGATGCATCTCAGCTCCCCGATCACGTTGGAGTGCCTCCAGCTGCACGCCTGTCAAAAATGGTAAATCAGCAGGATCGCCCATCGCCCAGGTCTTGAAAGGGCGGGCATCCCGGTCGACGATCAAAATTTCGCTACCTAGCTGCAAAAGCGCTACGGGCTCATGCTCCTCCACAACAACTTTCAGCGTATCAGGTAGTCGTCGACTCACGTAAGCCCGCTGGATCCAGGGGTTGGCCACCAAGGCGAATTCAGCCTCCGAGGGATCGATCGTCAGCAAGTTGCGACCTCGCCTTAGGTCGGCCAGTCCCAAAATATCGTCTTGATGAAAACGCGAAACTCCCTCTACTTCAATATTTTGCACGGCAAAGCGAGGCGTCGCCAGGGCATAGCGCCAAGCACCCCACGACAGCCCAGCTCCTAGAGATAGAGCAAGAGCAACACCCCCAAAAAACTTCGCAAATAGAACACTTCGACTGCGCCAGTTCGAGCGCTGAGGAATATCGTCCTCCGCAGCAACATGCTTTTCTTGCGGTGCGGAAACGACCCGCCGCCTTGTTTTCTCGCTCTTTTTAGTTGTGCTGCGCCGCAATTTACGATTTGTCATGACGATCGCGAGCTAGGCTCTAGTCAAAATTGCCCTCTCTACATCTGGAAGGATCTTGTTGATATCACCAGCCCCGAGAGCAATCACAACGTCACCCGGTTCGGCAAGCTCAGCTATTCTGGCTACTAACTCGTGCTTATTGTCTACATAAGACGCCGCGTGGTGGCCAAACTTCCGGATCGCCTCCGCTAAATGAGGCGAGTCTGCGCCTTCAATGCTTTTTTCTCCCGCAGCATACACGTCAACGAGAAGGACTTCGTCAGCATCGTTAAAGGAACGAGCGAAATCTTCAAAGAGCTGTTCGGTACGAGAGTAGCGATGAGGCTGAAAGGCAACCAATACCTTGCCTGGGTAGGCTTTTCGAGCAGCCGTCAAGGTCGCCTTCACCTCGGCGGGATGGTGGCCATAATCATCAACAAGAGCAATTTCGCGAGGTGTGCCCACGACAGAGAAGCGACGAGCGACACCATGGAAAGTCTCCAGGGATTCTTTCATCACGTCCAAAGGCACTTCCAGTTCATCAGCGACCGCTATGGCAGCCAGAGTATTCAATACGTTGTGTTGTCCCGGCATCCGCACGCAAAATTCGCCCAAAAACTCACCCCGTCGGTAGGTATCGAAACGCGTCAGAATACCTTCGCCCCTCAGGTTACGAGCACAATAATCAGCCTGTTGGCTCAACCCATAGGTCACGTGACGCCGCTCCACTTGCGGCAGCAACTCTTGGACATGGGGGTGGTCCAAACACAGAGCGGCCAGGCCGTAGAAAGGGACTTTTTCTATGAATTCAAGAAAAGAGCGCTTTAAGTTTTCGTGCGTGCCATAGTAATCGAGATGTTCTGGGTCGATATTCGTTACGACGGCAATCGTTGGAGTGAGGCGCAAGAACGAACCATCGCTCTCATCGGCTTCCGCCACCAGTAAATCACCAGCCCCCAGCTTTGCATTGCTCCCAAACGACGCCATGCGCCCACCAACCACCACCGTAGGGTCGAGACCAGCAGCCCGAAGCACGGTCGCAACGAGAGAGGTTGTTGTCGTTTTTCCGTGAGAACCCGCAATCGCGACCCCGTACTTGACGCGCATCAACTCTGCCAGCATTTCGGCACGAGAGATCACCGGAATGCCCAGTTCACGCGAGCGCACTATTTCTGGGTTGGATGGTCGAATAGCCGAGGAAAACACCACCACATCGGCTCCCTCAACATTTTCAGCGCGGTGTCCTACATCGATGCGTACTCCCAAAGATTGTAGCGCTTGGGTATTTTCGCCTTCCTTCAAGTCCGAGCCAGAAACATCGAATTCCAGGTTTTTGAGAATTTCGGCGAGTCCACTCATGCCGATGCCCCCAACTCCTATAAAATGAACGTGTCGAACTCTACCGCGGAACATGAACTTACCTTTCTTGAGTCCCCGACTTCACTACTAGCAGTGCAACAATCAATCTCTCACGGGAGAATATCTGCTAGCTCGAGAAAATCTCTCGCGACTTCATCAGCAGCATGGGGACGGCCCAGCCTGGTAGCAGCTTGCGCCATATCTTCCAAACGCCCCTGCTGGTTAATTAAATCTGAAATTTCGTTTCCTAGCCGCTCGGCCGTTGCCTCGGAATTTAGCACCACCCGCGCGGCGCCCTCTTCTTCCAGG
>JAKVCH010000023.1 GCA_022447485.1 Polyangiaceae bacterium
GCGCCAGCGAAGCCCGCGCCAGCAAAGCCAGCCCCTGCGCCAGCGAAGCCCGCGCCAGCAAAGCCAGCCCCTGCGCCAGCGAAGACCGCGCCCAGCGAATGAAGGTCCAAGAGACTGACTCCCCGGAGCTTTTGAGCGGAGCCGAAGAGTCAGCCCAAAGTGTGATTGCTTTGAGCTGCGAGGCCTGCGGTGACGAATTCATTCCTACGGCCGACAATCAAACGATGTGCTTCTCTTGTACTGTGCATTTTGGTTGTGCCTGTGCTGACGAGTCGTGAAGGTAACTCATGCGGCAGAGAGCAGCCGCTTGTTAACACTGCCGTTACTCAACAGAGGCGTTCACTGTGCTCAGGTAGAGCCCTTCGGTGAAAGCAGGTGGAACAGGATGGTCGGCTCCTTGAAAGACTCGGTCGAAGACTGTGATCGTTCGCTGAGCGTCCCCAGCGCCGAGGGCAAGACAGCGCTCAACATCACCTATACCAATGACGGCCGAACAGGAACTCAGCACCACGACCCCCCCCGGAGCACAGCTACCGACGGCGCCTTTGGCGATACGACGAAAAGCGGACATGGCTCTCTTGTAGGCTCCCCGATGAGGAGCGAGCTTGGGAGGGTCGGCGATCACGATATCCCAGGTAGGAGATTGGGAGAGTAGGAATTCTTTTGCGTCTGCTTTTTGAAAACGTACCTCGAGATGATTCAATTGAGCGAGGCTTTTTCCGGCCTCCAATGCGGCTGCACTGGAGTCCACACAGAGCACATCTTTGGCTCCGGCCTGTTTCGCCTGTAGGCCAATCGCGCCGACAAATGAGTAGGCGTCCAGGACGCTCTTTCCAGAGGCGAGGCGGGCAATACGCTGGCGCAGGGGGCGTTGGTCGAAATAGTAACCCGTTTTTTGACCCTCGATGGGCAGACGCAGCAAGAGGCCATTTTCTTCGGCCTCAAGGTGCGCAGGAACTTCTCCTCGGACCACCCCCTGCTGCAGCTGAAAACCTTCGCGATCCGCTTCTTTTTGATTGCTACGATCAAGAATCGCGCGAGGCGCCCACACCTTCTCCAGCGCATCCAAAATGAGTTCGCGGCGATCGGCCATGCCTTTCGTACCAAATTGTACGACAAGCACATCGCCGAATCGATCGACGATTAAGCCAGGGAGGAAGTCGCCCTCGCTGTGGATCGCGCGGTAGCCCGTGAGGTTCTGAGATGTGCTGTTCAAGCCGGCGCTTTGTCGCCGTCTTTCCGCAGCTTGGAAACGAGCTTCGAGGAGCTCTTGGCTCAACTCTTCCTCGGCATTTCGAGTGTAGAGGCGAATGGCAATCGCTGAATTCGGCGAGTAGAAGCCACGTCCCAGGGCATTACCCTGGGCATCGAAGACCACCACGTCTTGACCTGGCCCGGGTGAGCCCTCGATACGTTCAATACCTTGAGGGAAGATCCAGGGATGCCCTGCCCAGACTGGTTTTACATGACCCCCTTTGAGTTGAATCTTGATAGGAGTAGCAGCCATAGGAACGACAGAATAAAGGGGGGAAATGGGAAAGAATGGCGCTGAAACGCTGAAGAGCCACAGTGTCAGAGCACGGCGCCAGAGCACGGCGCCAGAGCACGACGCCAGAGCACGGCGCCAGAGCTCTCAGAGCCAGCCTTGTTCTTGGTACCAGTTGCCGGTGATCTTCACCCCTTCAGGGAATCGAACCTGGGGTTCCCAATTCAGAGCTCGACGAGCATCTGTATTGTCGCAAACCCAGCCGGCAGCATGGAGTTCATTGCATTTATCTAGAGTCAGCATCACCGCTTGGCCACTGATCTTTCCGTAGGCTTCGGTGAGGGCCGCAGCCCCTTTGACGAGATTTTGTGGCAAGGGGAGACGCAGCCAAGCCCGACGATTGAGCGCTTTTTCCACGTTATCAATCATCGCCTTAAAGGTGATCGGTGCACCGTCATCCAGATAGAAAACACTGCCGCTCTCGACTTCTGCATCAAGGGCGCGAATGCAGGCTGCCGCGCAATCTGGCCCGTAAATCATTGAGTACTTTGCCTCCAGCGGATTTGTGAGAGGCAAAACGCCCGACTTGACAGACTTGAAGAAGATCAGGATTTCTGAGTCCCGGGGGCCATAAATCGCTGGTGGCCTCAACACAACGGAGGCCAGACTCGAGGCCAGGAGTACTTTTTCCGCGGCAAGCTTGCTGCGGCCATAACCGGTCACCGGCTTTGTCTCTTCTCCGACCCGGACTGGATCGCCCGAGGCATTGGAGGGACCACCAGCGGCCTGACTAGAGACAAGAACGAATCGCTCGACTTTGCCCTCTTGAGCCTCGGCCGCTTCAACCAAGTTCTGAGTGCCCTCGGTATTGACCCGCAGGAATTCCTCAGGGCTTTTGGCCTTCACTAGGCCTGCAGCATGAATCACGCCCTCGACGCCGTCCATGGCCGCAAAGCAGCTCTCCCGATCGTCTACTGAGCCATAGACCAGCTCGACATTTTCGAGACTGGAGAGAAATTGTGTCTTGCTTGTTTTTCTGACCAACGCTCGCACAGAGCGTCCCGCTTGGCTGAGCTGTTCGGCAATATGCGAGCCAAGAAACCCGCTGGCGCCCGTTACTAAAATGGTCACTTTTTCAAAACTCCGTATTTCTTGCCTACGGTTTCAAAAGCTTCCAGGGCGCGATCGAGTTGCTCTCGCTCGTGGGTCGCCATGTAGCTGGTGCGGAGCATCGCGCTCTTCGGTGGCACTCCCGGAGAGATAAAGGGATTCGTGTAAACACCGTGCTCATCGAGCAACTCTTTCCACATCATGATTGTCCGCAGATCTTGACGGATGTAGATGGGAATCACGGCGGTCTCAGTCTTGCCCAATTCGAAGCCCATGGCTCGCAAGTTATCCCGCATGTAGGTGAAGTTCTCGTGGAGCTTCTCGATGCGCCATTGCTCTTCTCGCATCACCTCGTATGCGGCCATGGCAGCAGCGATGCTCGGTGGAGCCGCAGCTGCGGCAAACATAAAGCTCGGAGCGAAGTGCCTGATGTAGTCGAGGACTTTTCGGTCGCCGACGAGCCAGCCGCCCGTACTTGCAAATGACTTTGAGAAAGTTCCGCCCATGAGGTCGACTTCTTTTTCTAAGCCAAAGTGGTGGGGGGTGCCCCGCCCCTCGGGACCGAGAACACCAAGCGCGTGGGCATCGTCAACGAAGACGCGGGCTTTGTGCTTTTTGACGACCGGCACGAGCTTGTCGAGATGAGCAATTTCACCCTCTGCAGAAAACACACCGTCGGTCACGACGAGAGCGCCTTCACTATCCTCGAGTTTTTCGAGGGCTCGGTCCAAAGAATCTGCGTCATTATGCTTGTAGCGCACCTGACGAGCTCCGGTGGCCATACCGAGGCGTACCCCGTCGTAAAGAGAGGCGTGAACATTTCGGTCGATCACGGCCACGCTATTTTTATTCGACATCAAGGCTGCCAGGGTGGCAAGGTTAACTTGGTAGCCTGTTGTGAACACGAGTGCGGATTCTTTACCGTACCAAGCGGCTAACTTCTCTTCGAACTCTTCGTGGAGCTTCATCGAGCCATTCACCAATCGTGAACCAGTCATACTGGTGCCATAACGATCAATGGCATTTTTCGCGGCCTCGCGGACTTTCGGATGAGCAGTCAGGCCCAAGTAATTATTGGAGCCAAACATGATGACCCGCTTACCGTCGACAACAGCTTCGGGCCCATCGTTGTAATCGAGAGGCCGGAAGAAGGGGTAAATGCCCCGTTTGCGCGCGTTATCGGCCGCTGTGAATTTGTAGGCTTTTTCGAAGATATCTTTGCCACCGATGGAAGCGAGTGAGCGCCGCTCATTCATCGACTCTTCCAAATCTTCAGAACCCTCGCCCTGAGCTGCCGCATCGGAGCCAGTCGTCGGAGCCTTCTCCGTTTTCGCGGGCTTCTTGGTGGGAGCATCTTCGTCGAGGGCTGGGTCGACGTTGGGGAGGTCATAGCCGTCTTTGATGATCTTGGCGGCTGCTTTGAGACGCTCGGGGGCGTCCATGAGTCCCTCCGCCACTTTCATGACGCGATCGTCGGTGACCCAACGCATGACTTCGGGATTATCGAGCACCTTTTCAGTGACGATTTTTGTGCCTGTTTCAAAAACTTTGGCGCCTTGTTCGGCGAGAATATTTTTCAAGCTCATGAGCGTTTGAACGCTAGTCCGCGATGCAGGATGTGTCGAGCGATCCGCTTTCTCTTGTGACTTTGGTCTCACAAATCGAAGCGGACCGGCGAGAAGAGCAGTTGAGTCGCTTCAACCTTGGTACAAGTTTGAAGTCGAGGGTGTTTCTTCGACTTCAGATTTTAGTCGGACTGTAAATCAGAGCTCTCGTTTGGACTGATTCGAATCAGTCTCTTCCTGGGGAAGACGGGGCCAACCCTCTTCGCCCCATTCTCGTAATTCTACGTGGTCGAGGTAGAGGCCGTGAGCCGGAGCGGTCATTCCTAAGTCGCGACGGTCTTGGGATGCAAAAGCGCGGGAAAAAACCTCAGGCTCCAGCTTTCCTCGCCCGATATCGACGAGGCTGCCGCAAATGATGCGCACCATATTATGCATGAAGCGATCCCCTTGCACCTTAATCTTGATCAGCTGAGGGTTTTGTGAGTGCCGTCGAATCTCGACCTGCGAGAGGGTGCGGATGGTTTCGTCTCGCGTATCGTGAGAACTGCGAAACGCCCCAAAGTCATGGGTGCCAATCAATGCCTGTGCAGCGTGCTGCATCCGCTCCAGGTTCAGGGCGTAGCGCACATGCCATGCTCGTTGATGATAATGTGCGTGGGACACAGGCTCGGCTAGGAGCTGGTATTCGTAGCGTTTCCAAAGGGGAGCCCGCCGTGGGTCAAACGATTCGGGCACGCGGGCAGCGTAGGTGATGCTGATATCTGGCGGCAGCAGGGGTGCCAGGGCAAGTATCCAACCCCGCATATTGATACCAGGCTTATGGGTGAGAAAGCTGACGGGCTGACGATTGGCATGCACGCCGGCATCGGTGCGGCTTGATGCATAAATGCGGCCGGCAGCAGGGTCGACTTGAGCGATGGCTTTTTCTAGCTCGCCAGCAACAGTACGCCCATTTTCTTGTCGCACCATGCCGCAATAGGCGCTGCCCCAATAGGCCACCAAGAGAAGTATCTTCTGTTGCTGAGCAGGTCCGACTTCTTCTTGTGAAGTATTTATCATTCTTCAGACGATCTTCGCCAGGGCACCTAGCCTAGGGCGCGCAGCCGGCATCTGTTGCTCGGACTTGCCATTCACTCAAGCGTTCATCCAAGTAGCGGCCCGGGCAGTAGCCGCCCTCATAGGCTTCGCTATTAAAACAATTCGCACTGCTTGCCCGGGATTGCCAATCGGCAATCGATTCACCCTCTTGCTGACCGGGGCAGAAGAGGTTGCAGCCTCCCATCGTCTCGATCACGCTGGGGTTCGGCCAACAGCGCAACTGACAGACGCGAGCTTGCCAGTCAGCTTGGCTTTCGTAGCTTTGTTGACCGGGACAATTTGTCAGCTCTCCTGCAGAAAAACAGCCCGCTGCCGCCGCTCGGTTTTGCCAGTCGAGCTGGGTCTCCACTGGCACTCCGTCGTTCTCGCTCATGTCTTGACCAGGACAGCCCGCATCGCCCTGGCCTGCAGGCGTAATGCAGCGATTGGCTTCGGACGCACTTCGCCATTGTCGCTGGCCCTCGTCGTCGGCTGCGAAGTCTTCCCTGCGTGGACAGTCGGGAATCACTCCAGTTTCGCAGCCCAGGGTTGCTCCGAGAAGGCAGCACAGTAATCCGAGCGCCGCGGAACCTTGAGGGCGAGTCGCCGCTTTTTTCAAAGAAAGGCCGAAGTTCATAGGCTGAGCCTAGACCCAAATAGCCCATCATGGGTAGGGGGCAGCCGTGAGAATCTGCTGGGCCGGGGCCTCGGCTGCCGATTATTTCCGTACAAAGTTCAGGGGCATGCTCAGGGAAATACAGCCCCCAGTTGGACGGGGATATTTACCCGTCTTAAATTTTTGCAGGATACAGGAAGTGACGCCTGCATCATTCAGAGAATTATTTGAGGCTGCGGCGGTACAAACGGAGCCATTATCATCAACCTTGATGGTCACCGTCATTTTTCCCCTAAGTTCGGGGTTCAGCCGAAGAGCATTGTTGTAGCAGCTGCGCGCCTGACCAGCACGACCGCTGACCGCACTCTTCAGAGCCGGAGTTGCATTTCCTTTACATTCTTTGGAACAGCTCGAGGTCCGTTGACGCGACTGTGGCCGCTGACCAACTGCAGGCGCGCTTTTTGACGAGTCGGCCGCGGAAGGGGCGGGTGCTTCTTCGGGTGGTGGCGGAGGTGGTGCAAAGGCCAGAGCTGGTTTTTCTTTCGGAGCAGGAGCCGCTACCGAGGGCTTTTGCTGAGTATCCTTAGCCGGGGTGGCAGGGGGACCGGAATTCAACTTCCAGGCGACGGCAGCTCCGCCGCCAAGGACCATCAGCAAGAGTAGAGCGATCAGTCCACCATTGCCCTTTGTTGGAATTCCAGGAGTTTCTTCTTGCATGGTCGGAGTATAGCTTCTGGTCTCGATTTCCGAAAATCAGCTTGGGGGTAGGTTGGCCTTTTGCTTGTTCTTTCTGAGCAAAGCCTTCATGACGAGAACCGAGGTGCTCAGAGGTGTTCGTGCTCGTCGGCTTCAAAAGCATCGAGATTGACGTCTTCGGGTTCTTTGCTTTCTTGATCTTCCAAGACGTAGAAGGAAGCGGCTGCGCGCCCCCAAGAACGAGACTTTCGCTCTTTCAGACCGCTGGTGACTCCGCAAGAAATCGCTTTGCCCTTTGGATACCCTAAGACGAGCTGGCCCTGGGCGAGCAGTAGTTCCGGGCGAATCAGTCGCTTGAGGCTCAGGCCACATTCTTCGATGCTGGTCCACGGCGGATCGGTCACGATGAGTTGAAAGGGCCCTTGGCCCTGCACTTGGGTGCGACAGCCTTCCACCGTAGTCGCCAAAATGGTGATCCGTTCCTCAACGTCCAACTTTTTTGCGTTTCTTTTAATCGCCTCGATAGCTTGGCGGTCTTTCTCGACGAATACGGCGCGAGTGGCACCCCGAGAGAGCGCTTCGAATCCGAGGGCCCCTGTGCCGGCGTAGAGGTCGAGGACAGGTCCGTCGATCGGACCAATCATATTGAACCATGCCTCACGGACCCGGTCGGTAGTCGGGCGGGTGGTGATACCTTCGGGAGCGAAGAGCTGTCTCCCGCGAAAAATTCCTGCAATAATCCTCATGAGCTATGTCTCGATTCGTCGCCAGAGCTGACGTCTTAGTTTTTGTCGTGATCCGTCCTTTTGGGTCAAGATGCGCGCTACCCCCCAAGCCGCTAGTGCGAGGCCTTCTTGGCCAAGGGCCGGTAGGACTGACGGACCAACCAAGTAGGTGCCTTGTATTGGCCCTCGTAAGGGTTCGCCTGCCAAGCCTTGGTAGGAGAGAGGCTCGACTTGGAGCAGAGGCTCCATCTCCTCAATATTTCCACCCCAATTGCCGACGTGGATTCTTTCGAGCTCAATCTTTTGCCGACGGCCGGCTGTATTCTCTCTCCACAGCCAGGCGGGCCGTCCGTCGTAGGGACTATCAAGGGCCAGGAGGTGTTCTTGAAGAAAAGGCAGATAATAGGTCAAGGTCTCGAGCAGTGCTTCCCGAGCATTCTCAAGTTGGAAGGGGCTCTCGTCCTGAAGGATGACTTCAGCGACGAGGGTGGTGCGATCATTTTGCTCCGTTTCCAGTTCGCCCTCCGGTGAGCCACTACTGCGGATTTTACCGTCGAATCTTTGTAGGTGCACAGAGGGTAGGGAGGGCTCTGGCGAGGTAAGAAAAGACTCTCGGGGAAGAGGTGTTGGTAGGCCATGCCGATTGACAACGACTGTCATCACATAGCGGCGCCCGGCGCTGCTGAGGTGCGGCCACTCTTCTCTCGCTTTGCGAGAGATTCCTGCCCCGCCGGAAAGTGCGGCAAGAGATTCACCTGTGGAATCCGTGACGATCGAGCTAGCGCCGGTAAGCGTGTCTTCACCATCTAATTGAATGCCGACTAAACGACCACGGTTGAGGTGTAGGGCCGTCGCGCTACTGTCTAACTCACAAATACCGCCATTGGCTCGAATCTTCTCCAAGAGGAACTCATCGATATCCAGGAGACCTCGATGAAGATGAAGGGGGCCTCTTTCCCACAAGCCCAAAAGCCGAGCGATGCTAAGCTCGGACATATCGTCGACAGAGCCGAGGTAGCTACTGAACGAAGTGAGCAGCTCGACTAAGCTAGCGAGGCTGGAGTCATCAGGAAAATTACGAAAAAGGGAAACATGATTCTCGACGAGAGGATTGAAAGGAAACTTTTTCTCGAGGGGAGTGGTTTCGAGGCGCTCCCAAAGGGTTCCTGGAGGCCAAACCGCCGTTTTGTCGAAGATTTCATCGATTGTCTGGTTCGCCTCGGAAATCGTGCGAAGAAAGTCTTCAATGGCCGCGCGACTCTCAGGAGCTTCTCTCTCTAATTCGGCCCGATACTCCTCCGCTTTTGCCGCCCGATGTAAGCGGCGCTCTGGGTCGAGGTAGGCATAATGGATTGAGGGCTGCTTCGCCATCTGCTGGAAGCGTTGGGATTGGGCGAGCTCTTGTAGAATCCTCCGGAAGGCGGGGGTATTTCCTGCAGTAAAGCTCAGAGACTTTCTCGCCATGACGTGGTCTTCGACCTGGTAGACGAGAGGCCGCTGTTTTTGGCCGACCAAGAGAACTCGGACCTGACGTCGAGCAAGTAAGGCAGCGACAAGTAAAGAGCCTAGGCTTCGTCCCAAGACGACGACGTCGTAATGCCTCGTATTCATCGTTAGGGAATTGCGAGCCGCACAATCGGTCGCGTTCCTTTTTGATCGATGGTGACGAAACCTTGGTCGATCCAATGGATGACGGCAGGAAATATTTCATGCTCTTGGGCTAAAATCTTCTGACGAAGAGTCTCGACCGTATCCTCTTCTACTACTTCGACGGCCCTTTGAGCGATGATCGGACCTGTGTCTACGCCGTTATCTACAAAGTGAACAGTGCAACCGGCTACCTTGACCCCAGACTCGAAAGCCTGCTCTTGGGCTCGAATGCCTGGAAAAGATGGTAAAAGTGAGGGGTGGATATTGACGATCTTGCCGGCAAAAGCATTGAGGAAGATCGGTGTCAAAACACGCATAAAGCCCGCCAGGGCGATCCATTCAATCTGATGACTCTTGAGGGTATCGACTAATTTCTTATCAAACTCTTCTCGGCTGGCGAAGTCTTTATGTTCGATAACGGCTGTCGGGATTCCTGCTGCGGCAGCTCGCGCGAGGCCTCCCGCATCGGCGCGGTTGGAGACAACGAGGCCTAATTCAGCGCTGAGGCGTCCGGCCGCAACTGCGTCGATGAGTGCTTGAAGGTTCGTTCCGCCGCCCGAGATAAGAACCGCCCACTTCACGAGGGGCTCTCTTCGGGATCATTATGGTAAGCGATCGCTGCTGGTTCACCCTCATTGCCCTCGACAATCGAACCGAGGCGCCAGGCTTTTTCGCCGGCAGCTGAAAGAGCTTTGATCGCCTCGTCTGCCTCTTCCGCACCGACAAGTGCTACCATACCGACCCCCAGGTTGAAGGTACGGCGCATTTCGTCCAGTTCCACAGGTCCACCCCGGCGAATCACTCGAAAAATTTCCGGCCAGGGCTGCAAGCCGTCGAGAAGAGCGTCCACGCCCTCAGGAAGGACTCGAGGTAGATTCTCGACCAAGCCTCCGCCTGTGTTGTGACAGAGAGCATGAAGAGAGTCGCCGAGAGCAGCCTGTAGCTTCTTGACTGCCTTGACGTAAATACGCGTTGGCGTCAGCAGAACGTCTCCGAGAGTCCCTTCTAGACCATCGAGCTGAGCATCCATTTCTAGCTTCATCTCACCCTCGAGAACGCGCCGAGCCAAGCTGTAGCCGTTGGAGTGGATACCGGTGGAGCCAATACCAATCAATACATCACCGACTTGAACTCGATCTGCCCCCAGAATTTTCGCCTTATCAACAACTCCTACGGCAAAACCAGCTAGGTCGTATTCACCGTCAGCATACATGCCTGGCAGCTCAGCTGTCTCTCCGCCAAGCAGCGCGCATTCTGAGAGCTGGCAGCCGTCGGCAATGCCCTTGACGACAGCTGCGCCAACGTCCGCAGAAAGGTGGCCCGTACCAAAGTAGTCCAAGAAGAAAAGGGGTGTGGCACCGGTGGTGATGATGTCGTTAATGCACATGGCGACCAGATCTTGCCCAATCGTATCGTGACGTCCGGTCGCAAAAGCGACCTTGAGCTTCGTTCCTACACCGTCCGTGCCGCTGACTAATGTCGGCTCGGCCATACCGCCGGGAAGGGAGCAAAGACCAGCAAACCCGCCAATCCCCTCAAGGACGTGCTGGGTCTTGGTGGCCATGGCCAGGGGTTTGATTCGGTCGATCAGCGTATTGGCTTCTTCGATATCTACGCCTGCTTGTCGGTAGGTGATTGCCATGAGCGCCTGTTAGCATTCCAGCCGCCGGGGACCCAGTGCTGGCAGTGAAATCAGTGCTTCCGATTGAAATTAGACAGCTGAGGGCGGAGTTTTAAGCAGATTTTTGGCTTTTCGCCCCAAGCTCGCGGTTTCGTGTCGGCAGAAAGGGAGTCAGGTCAAATCCAAGTCGCTGACCCAGCACAAGCTTTCGCACGGTCTCGGCGGTAATTGGCGCTAGAAGAATGCCATTGCGATAGTGGCCACTGGCCAGAATGAGGCCGTCGATATCTGTGCGGCCCAAAAGTGGCAGGTGGTCTTTTGTCCAGGGTCGAAAATTTGACCAGGCCCCATCGAGCTCTGCTTGAGCAAGGGCTGGGACGGCGCGAATCGCTACCTCCAGCAGGTGCTGAATACTTTCTGCGGTGACGCCTTTCTTGTAGCCGACAAATTCAAGCGTGGATCCAATCAGTAAACGTCCGTCATCCCGCGGGATTAAGTAGCAGTCGAGGGCAAAGAGGACTCTTTGAATGCATGGGCTAGGAGTTCGTAGAGCGACGAGCTGTCCCCGAGCAGGAACGACGGCGCTTTTGGCCAAGGGCAGGCCTTCGATCAAAGGCGTCCAACTACCGGCAGCGACAATCACATGGTCAGCTTTGAGCTGACTACCGTCATCGAGCACCACTGCCTCTGCCTTACGTTGGTCGCCGTCTTGAGAGACTTGAATTCTTTTCACGTAAGCGCCGCTCTTGAACGCCACGCCCGCCCGCTCTGCCGCAATATGAGTCGCACGAAAGAGCAAGTCAGGAGTGATATGCGCTCCTTGAGGAAAGTAGACTCCGCCGGGAAGGCTCTTTGACAGTCCAGGTTCCAGTTCAACTAAGCCCTTCTTGGTCAGTCTTTCGGCACGACCTTGAGCGAGTTGGAACTTTCGCCTTTTGAGCAGAGCTCGGTGTGTATTGGCGTCGTTTTCTACCTGAAGTACGCCACGCGTACGGAAGCCAACATCGATACTGGTTTCCTTGTAGAGCGACTTTGCCCAGGAGGGGTAGAGCTGACGGCTACGGCGGCAGAGGTCGACAAAAGGGCCTTCTGTTTCGGCCTCAACTTCAGGACCTAAAATACCCGCTGCGGCGCTCGACGCTTCGGCTCCTGGCACTGACTTTTCAAGCACTGTGACGGCGAGACCATGACGAGCTAACTCCAGTGCAATCGAAGTGCCCATGATTCCGCCGCCGATGATCAGAACTTCTTTGCGCTTTTTTTGCGCCGGTTTCTTTCTGCCTGACATGCCTTTTTGCCATAGCGAGAAAGATTGCGCTCGGGAATATCTGAGGCGCCGCGCTTAAGTCTTTTCCGGCTCTGGAGCGTTTGCCCCAGCCAGTGAATCGTCGGGACGGAAAACAAAAAGACGCAGCAGCGTGAGGAGCGAGGCCAGGAAAATTCCTCCGAGGAGTAGGCTGAGATAGAAACTCCAGGCGAGAGATGTGGGGCTTTGCTGTTCGATAATCAGTCGCGCTTCAGAGCTACTGGCGGACGGGGAATTTTTATCCCAGAGCTGCATCAAGGCGCGGTCGGTGAGGAGAGGCTGGCTCAGGGAGACGCTGCGTCCGACCACTCGCCGCGGTGGAAAATATGGATGCACATGAGGGGGAATGAAAAGCAGGGCCCAGAGCGCTTCGTCGTCGGTGGATTGGACGAGTCGATAACGTCCTGGGGCGCCGAGACGGGAAAATTCGACTCCTTCGGTTGTCCAATCCGATTCGACGGCCACATAGCGATGAATCGGGGCCGGTCGGTTTAGTTCGACGTCTTGGGGCTTATCTGGCCCCAGGGAATAGCTCGCCAATGGCAGAAGAGTGAGCAGCAGTAGACCTGAGCCCAGAAAGAGAGCGAGTAAGAGCAGGAGACTCCACAAGCGGGGGCGATTTGCCGGAAAGGCATTGGTCGCGGCTCGTGGGGGTTCAGAAGCGGAGCTAGAAGACATGGAATTATTCTCTCGGCAGAAACGAAGGGTGGGCGAGAGGCCTCGGCTGCGATAGGCTACGCTATGGCGGTCATTCGCCAAGAGGGAAGATGGCTAAATCGAGCGGTAAAACAATTATTTGTGCAAGCTGTGGTTTCAAGAACACAGCCCCCCTGGCGAATCATCGTTGTGTCTCCTGTGGGGCGCCAGTCGATGATGTGGGGGGAGAAGTTGCCCTGGCTGAGGAAGATCGCCGTTCTCAGCAACAGACTTTCAATCCTAAGTGGTTTTTGATTGCCATCGTGGTCATGGCCCTATTGACCACGGTGATTGTGTTTTTACTTCCTCGGGTGGCGCCTCTATTCGACTTCGAAGGCTCTGCCGGGATGATGGTGGCGATTCCAGTTTGGTTCGTTGGTGGCGCTTTGGTTGGTCTGATGTCCCCGGGCAGAACATTTCTCGAGCCCGTAGCCGCCGTATTCTTAGTTGCTCTACCGACAGCATTCGTGCTCTTCACGGGGCAAGTCGTCAAGACAATGCCCGCGTTTCTCTACGTCCTTTTTTGCGCCTTGGGCATTCTTTTCACTCTCGTTGGTTCTTATGCTGGAGAGAGAATTCAGATGGGTCCTCCTCCGCAGCCGAGAGAATAACTTGCTGGCTGAATGCCGAGAGCGGTGAAAAAAAGAAAAGCCGACTGCTTCAGGCAGACGGCTTTTCTTTTGATCGGGAGACGCATTATTTTTTCTTGCGGGCGGCGCGTTGGGCCTTGCGTTGATTCTTCCGGGCATTTTTTTGCCCCTTCGTCATCGTTTTCATTTTGGGCGTTGACGCTCCTTGGGGCGTACCGCCGCCCATCATGGCGCTGAGGTCGGGCATCCCTGGCGGCATTTTACCGCTTTTCATTGCCCGGCGCATATTGCGCGCCATACCGAGCTGCTTCATCCCAGGAATATTATTCATCATCCCAGCAAGGCCACCCCCTCCTGAACCTCCCATGGAGGTCATCATTTGCTGCATGAAGAGGAATTTTTGGACCAGGTCGTTGACGGTGCTTTCTTCGTGGCCTGAGCCCTTTGCGATGCGGGCAACGCGACCTGGCTCTCGAATCAAAGCATTGGGATCGTTCTTTTCTTGGCGTGTCATCGACTGAATCACCGCCTCAATTTTTCCAAACTCTCCTTCATCGACTTGATCCATGGCACCGGGTGGCAGCATATTGCCCATACCGGGCATCTTGCCGATCACGTCTTTGAGGGGACCCATTTGCTGAATCATGCGGATTTGATTCAAGAAGTCGTCCAAAGTGAACTCCCCTTTCATCATGCGCTTGGCGTCCTCTTCGGCTTTTTTCTGATCGATGACCCCTTCGAAGTCTTCAATCAGACCGACGACATCACCCTGACCGAGAATGCGTCCTGCCATACCGTCGGGCCGAAATGTCTCGAGTCGGTCAGTGGTCTCTCCCATACCGACAAAGAGGACGGGTGCGCCGGTGATCTCCAGCACATTCAGGGCCGCGCCACCCCGTGCGTCACCGTCGAGTTTAGTGAGGATAACGCCGCTGAGGTCGAGCTCTGCGTTGAACCCCCGGGCGGTTTTCACCGAGTCTTGGCCGATCATCGCGTCGATCACCAAAAGAATATTCTGGGGAGAGACCTGAGCGCGAATAGCCGCGAGCTCGGCCATGAGAGCATCATCAATCGCTAACCGACCTGCGGTGTCGTAAATGATGACGTCAAATTTCTCTGAGGCTGCTTTCTTCTGAGCCTCGGAACAAATTGTGACCGGTGATTCTCCCGGGAGATTGAACACGGGAATCTCGATTTGTTCACCGAGGACTTTCAGCTGTTCGACCGCTGCAGGGCGCTGCATATCTGCGGCGACCAGCAATACCTTCTTGCCGTCCTTTTTTAGCTTGCGGGCAAGCTTCGCCGATGAGGTCGTTTTACCCGAGCCCTGAAGGCCGACCATCATGATGCCGGTTGGTCCTTGGGCGGCAAATTCGAGGCTAGGGTTTTCTGTTTCACCCCGCATGGCCAGGACAAGCTCGTCGTGGCAAATTTTGATGAATTGCTCTGCCGCGCTCACGCGGAGTGTTTCGCCGCCGTGCTTGATTCGAGTTTGGACGGTACTGCCGAGGGCTGTTTCTTCTACTCGGGCCAGGAATCTTTTCACGACGCCAAGTTCAACATCAGCTTCCAGGAGGGAGCGGCGCACCTCTTTCAAGGCAGCTTGAATATTCTTTTCGTCGAGAGAGGTGAGGCCTGCGAGGCGGTTGCGAGCTTCGCGGAAGCCATTCGATAATGCGTCAAACACGGGGTTTTCCTAGCGGTGTGCGGTGGAAATAGAAAGAGGTGCCTCTTTTAGCTTGAGTTCTTATTGAGACAAGGCGCTTCGCTGGTCATTTCCAGCCGTGAATTTTGGTTTGACTGCAAATTGCTGGAAGAATCCGCGAGAAAGGAGGAATGACTCAAGTCGCCCACCTGCCGTCTTGGTCATTCCTCGGCGAGAGCCAGAACCCGGGCGTAGATCTCTCGTTTGGGCACCTTTTTGCCGCCTCGAGCGAGTTCCCCACCAATCAGACTTGCTATTTCTTTCTTCGATATGCCTTGAGACAGGAGTGAGACAATGCGGGAATCAACTTCTTCGAGAGTTAAGTGTTGCTCCTTTTGCCCGGAGCTTTTCTCTAGCACGAGGGTGAATTCTCCCAGCCATTTCTCTCGATAATCGGGAGCCGCTAAGATCTTCAATTTGTCGACAATCGTTTCTTCAAATTTCTTCGTTAACTCACGACTGATGGCGAGTCGTCGTTCGGGACCACAGGCCTCCGCTAAGTCTTGCAGAGTCTCCGTGAGCCGCGTTGGTGCTTCAAAGATAACGCAAGGCAACTCGGATTGATTCAAAAGCTGGAGGGCCTCCCGGCGTTTACCGCCTTTTCTAGGTAAGAAGCCGAGAAACACAAAGGGGCCATCGACAAGCCCGGAGAGAGCCACTGCGGCTGTCACGGCACTCGGTCCTGGGATGACTGAGACTGAGAGCTGCGCTTCCTGAGCGGCTTGGACAAGCGCTGTGCCAGGGTCACTGATGGAAGGCATTCCGGCATCAGTGACTAAGGCGACCCGATGCTCGCGGATGACTCCGATTGCCTGCTGGATATCTCTCGGCGAAGAGTGTGCATGCAAGGCGATGATTTTTTTTCCCTCGAGACCCAAGTGATTGAGTAGCTGTCTCGTTCGACGCGTATCCTCGGCATAGATGCGCTCTGCCTCGCTGAGGGTTGCGACTGCACGGGGACTGATATCGCCTAAATTGCCAATCGGTGTCCCTACTAACTTTAGCCAGCCGCTCATGGAAAAAGTCTAGGTCAATCTTTTTCTCAACTCCACCGGGGCGTCGTTTTACTCAGGTGCGGGAGTTGCGATCGGGAGTGATGGGCGCTGGAGAGGCGTCCTGGTCATCCTGCTCATC
>JAKVCH010000230.1 GCA_022447485.1 Polyangiaceae bacterium
TGCGACCCAGCGGATGTCGCCTTGATTGGCTGTTCCGCTCAGTGTTTGCTGACGGAGGGTGAGAGTTGCGACGAGGATTGGAAGTGCGAAACGGGTGTTTGCGACACACTCGGCGACTTCACCTGTGAGCCAGCTAGTCAGTGTGGCAATGGCAAGTTGGAAGGCGATGAAGTTTGCGATGATGGGAACACTCTCGATGAAGACGGTTGCTCCTCTGGGTGCTTGCGTGAGGTTGGAGAGAGCTGCTTGTCTGATGCGGAGTGTGCTTCCTCTGTTTGCGAGGTGGGTGCCTGTCAGCTTGGGGGCGTCTGTGGTAACTTTCGTAAGGAGGGGGCAGAGCAGTGCGACTTTGGTCTGATGGGTACAGTCCTTTGTACCTCAAACTGTGAGTTGGTGTTAGACAAGCAGTGCGCAGATGATCTCGATTGTGCTGGTGGTCGTTGTAACCAGCTCGATGGGGTCTGTGCTTTTCCGCGATGCGGTGATGCCGTGCGTGATGATGGGGAAGCCTGTGACGATGGTAATACTAAAGCCGACGACGGATGCAGCAGCGACTGCCTACGTGAAGACGGTGAAAGTTGTTTCCACGCTGGCGAGTGTGTGAGCAAATATTGTTCGTCTGAGCAAATATGCACGCAGCCTGCTGTTCTTCAGGAAGCAAGATTGTGGGATTCACCTGAGGAAGCGGCTGGTGTGATTACTGAAAGCTCTGATGAGACAGGTTCTGCCGAAACAGAGGGCACTGACGGTAACTCTTTGCCAGAGGGTGGACCGAGCTGCAGCGTGAGGGAACAAGATTTGGGACGGGTCCCTACTCGCTCTCGGCTATCGTTTCTCTCTCTGGTACTCCTCTGGTTTGTTTGGAGGCGTCGCAGGGTGAAGACTCTTACCTAGGAGCTGGTGGTCCTCTTCGCTTTTGAAATGTTCGAGCATGGATGGCGCGTTTGAGACGGAGGTAAGTCCAGAATGTGTTGACTGTAGAAGTTGAGTGCGCGACTCTCCGATAATCTAGCAAACGCGCATCAAAGATGGTGTTCTTACTTTTCCAGATCTGATGTCGAAGCTACCAGTACGTTTGTAATTCTTAGGCTCTTCTCTTTTTCCTGAAATAATGCGACTCCATTCACTTCTGATTCTATGCATCTTTGGTCTTTTTACTGGCTGCATGCCTCGATATAGTTATCCCTCAGCTCAACAACCGCACTCGGTTGTGAAGTTTCAACGCGAATATACTGTGATGCCAGGTGCGAGCCAAAATTTTCAGGAAAGGCTGGCGGTCGACGAGGCTTGGGTCGTTATGAAATATTTCAGCGACGACGAAGGCTGGGGGGTCCGAACTAACGAAGTTCTGGTGAAACCAGGCAGCGCCCCCGTGCAATCTCGCTTGGTTTTTAGTCATAAGTACCAAAACGGAGAAGGTCGAACGAACAACAGCGTTGACCTCCTCTGTGAGAGAGAGTTAGGTGTCCACTTTCGCCCCGGTGAAACCTATCGCTTTGAGCTAAGCTTAACAGATGGATTTTTCTGCACACTCAGCTGCTTCCGCGAAGAAGTTACAAGTTCTGGTGGTGTGCAAGACACGAAATGCGACACATTCGAGCTGAAGGCCGGGTAGTCCGAAATTGTAATCAGCTACTAGTGTGCGCCCTGAGAAGCTGGAGCTCCCACTCATCGCGGCTTATTCATCGAGCAATGTCTTCGCTGCCAGCTTCCCCAACTCGTTGGAAGCTAAGGGGCTCGCACCGGTCACCAGCTTTCGATCTAGGCAGACCGTTTTATCCATCTTAGAGTTGACGACGGTGGCTCCCAGATTCTTGAGTGGCTCACTCAATCCGAAAGGCATCAAGCCTGGTAAGTACCCGATTTTGGGCGTCTGTTGATCGACAGAATCAGGAAAAACAGCCATCTCATAACCCTCATAAAGGAAGGGCTGTTCATTGAGTGTTGTTGCCAGAAAGGCTCCTGGACCATGGCAGATACTGATCGTGAAGAGGTCGTTTTCGTCTGCCCAGCGTAAGATTTTTCCGACATTAGCGTCCTCGGGGAGACCAATCATTGCCCCATGGCCGCCGGGAATGAAAACCGCTGCATAGTTTTCTGATGCTGCGAACGAGCTTTCGACGAAGTCTCCTAAGGAACGAGGCTTTGTAAAGCTGTCTTGATGCTCATTGAAGATGTCCTTCACGTGCTCATCTTCTGACGGGAAGGCCCACATTTCGAAGACGACAGGTTTTCCTGTTGGCGTGGCGATCTCAAATTCGAAACCAGCATTGCGTAGGTGAAGCATCGGCAAGAGCGCTTCAACTGGGTGGTTGCCTGTTGAAAACCTTTTGCCGTTCTTCATTTCGAGGTCTTTTTGCTCAGTGAAGATCACCAGAATTTTGGAACGAGTTCCGGTGTACTTTTTATAACTGATGTTTTCAAAATCAGTTTTTGCGGGGACACTCATTTTTAGCGCCACCTTTGATGGGCTGTAAGAGCCATCTGATTCTAATTTCGGAGCGATTCCCAATAACTTTTTCAGCATGATGATTCCTTCTGGTTCCTGGCCAACTGACGCTGACCGTTCGGCAAGTCTTCGCGCACTCAGGCGCGGATGGTTTCCCCGGAGTCGGAATCTCAACTTAAAGAGTTAAGTAAAGAAGGACATGTTATTCTATCCACCACCTTATTCCTGAGCCAACGGTAGATGAAAAAATCCCCATTGTAGACCTTGCTGCTTTTGAACATCTTTTTCTGCACTCTGACGATTTTCTCCAAAAAGAAGTCGTAGCAGAACTATAGCTTGAGAACTGACGCTGAACACTCATCAACCAGACACACGTCAGTGACGTAGCCCGACATATGTCAGCCGCTCAGCCCGGCCGAAGAAGAACGTGCCTGGAATCTCTAAGAGTCAGCCATGCCGACATTGCTGACAATCGTGGGGGTGCTAACGTGTCCGTTTCTGTGAGCACTTCTATCAAAAGATGGGGGGCATGACTGCCATGGCAACGAATCCAGATCTAATCAGTTTTATCGAAGACTCCTACGACATCTATCGGTCCGAAGAGGAGTGGTTGCAATCGCTGTGTCATGACGCCATCGAGATTTACTCTCCTGACTGGATGCGTGGTGCCATCGGATATCATGTCAATTTTTCGGAGGGTGGGCGAACTTGGCTCTCGAGTATAGTCGGGGCGGGAGACTGTCCAGAGCGAGTCATTCAAGGGCTGCACAAGTTCAACGAATGGGATGCTGCTGTGCATGGTGGGAGGGGGTCTCTGGGCGATAAAGCTGCCTACTGGTCTCTGAAGAAACTCTACAGCGTTGGACAGCGACTTTCTTTGGAAACTTTCTTTTTGAGCGAAACTAAATTTCCGACCACTGTCTTGACCATGGGCATGGGGGGAGCGAAAGATATGCTTTGCTTCCGCGCACCACATCTTGACGGTAGTGGCTATTTGACGATCGGTCTGCCTTTCAAGTCCAGACCTTCTGCAGCGGCCCGTAATAACTTGACGAATCAAATGCTTTCGGCCCACGTGCAATCCGCGGCACGTTTGAGGAATCGTCTCCGTTTGCAGCAGGGGCAGCAGGCTGCCAGCGCATTGTCGACGAGCAATTCTGAATTTCCTCCTGCTGAGGGGGCGGTGATTGATGCCAGGTCGGGACGCATTGTTCACGCGGATGGTGCTGCTCAATCGAGCGCGATGCAGGAGGAAATTCGCTATCGCGTACGTCAGGTGGATGCTGCGCGGAGCCAGTCCTCCGGACGCGGAGTGGAAGCCGTCAAGGCCTGGAAAGGCCTGCTCTCTGGTCAATGGAGCGTGGTGGACCGACACGACTCCGCCGGGCGACGGTACATTGTCTTGCACAAAAATAGAGAAAAAGTCTCTGACCCTCGAGGGCTGACGGAAGACGAGGCTCGCGTGGTCGCCTACGCCGCTCGTGGTCTGGCAAATAAAATGATTGCCTACCAGCTGGGGGTGAGCGAGAGCGCGGTGACGACTCAATTGAGATCTGCCTTTGTGAAGTTGAAGGTGCAGAAGCGTTCCGCTCTGAGGAAGGTTCTGGGTATCTAGTTAGCTTAGTATTATCTTTGAGGGAGCAAGACTGTCCAGATATGCTCTGCCTCTCAGCCCTTGCGCAGGTCCGAGCTGCCTTGTTCACGCCGAGTTGAGCCGCCTTCGACTCTAGGTGGTTCGCAGCAAACGAGCCATTTTTCTTCACTCTCTCAGGGAGACCATTTGAAAACTTCTTCTGTGTTGTGAACTGATCCCAGCGATCCGTTTTGTGTAAAAAATCCACCACTCATTATTTCGTCTGTTTTCTCCTGGGAGGGCTCTCGTTCATGATCGAGATTTCCTTGTCAAAAGCACAGGGCTGGGGATTCCCTCGAGCTCGTCCCGAAAGTACACAGTCATCTTGCCTAGGGCGACGAGTGCTTGGCTAGTTGATTTCGGTGACGGCCCCTCTTCACAAGTGCTCTTCGGTAATGCATTTCTCATGACAGGGAACCACCAATGCAGCTGACTGAGATGCGGGGTGCATCAGGCCGAAAAGAAACTACGGATCCCAGTCAAAGGGCGGGCAGAGCGCCTGACCTCAGTTCGCACGCTCGAGACCTTCATAATAAATTACGTATTGAAGCGCTTCACATGAAGTTCTATTCGAGCTCATCACATCCGCGTGTCCAGGATTCGTTTAAGAGTGCGGACGAGGAAAACAAGATATGAAGCTCAGAACAGCCACTTTCGTCCTTATTTTATTGGGAAGTCTCTCGGTCGCATGCAGCGATGATAAAAATAGCGAGAGCACAGACAGAACCGCAGAGAGTCCTCCAGAGGGGGTTGAGTCAGAAACGCGGGTGATCGAGACGAAAAGAGTTGTCGTCTCGGCAAAAGATGGTGGTACTATTGAAATTACCAGTGCTGGGCTAGAGATTCCCGCAGGCGCGCTACCGGCGGACATTGAGGTGACAGTTTCGGACGTTACCGATGAGGAGCTGAGTGAGCTTCCTGAGACCTCTGGCGGTGAGGAGTCGATTGCTGTTCCAGTAAAATTTGAGCCTCATGGGTTGCAGTTTGATGTGCCGGTGACAATCACTTTGAACTTTGAGCCCCCTGCGGGGGCGACAGCCCAACTTGTCGTTATGAAGCTTGATGACGAGCAGGACACCACTTGGGAAGTCGTGCCTGGAGCGACGTTTCAGGATGGCGTGGCATCTTTCGAGACCACTTCATTTTCCTTCTACGGTGTTTTTGAGGCGCCGGAAGAGCCGATGAGTTCTGGGATGGGCGGCGCTGCTCCGACGTCATCCGGTGGCACGAGTGGTGATCCGGGTGTCGGCGGCGGCGACACTGGCAGTGGCGCCACGAGCAGCAGTGGCGGAGATCCGGGTGTCGGCGGCGGAGATTCCGGCAGCGGCGACGACACTGGCAGTGGCGCGACGAGTAGCAGTGGCGGAGACCCTGGTGTCGGCGGCGGAGATTCGGGCAGCGGTGGCGATGTCTCGTCTGGAGGTTCGCCAATGGGCGGAGCTGGCCCTGATGATGATTCTGGAGACGATAGCGGCAGTG
>JAKVCH010000231.1 GCA_022447485.1 Polyangiaceae bacterium
TGTTTGGCGGCTATCCTCTCTGCGCGGAATATCACCAAGCTGGGCTTTTGCCGGGTGCGTAAAGAAGTTGAGGGTTATTTTCGCGGCGTTGGTTGCTAGTCCTGAGGTGCCGCCCTGCATGGGGTCTCCTGCTCCGACGCCTGTTTCAGCAACGTAGGTTTCAACCTCTTTCTCCGCCAAGAGAATTTCTTCGACCTGGCGAACAATGCGATCGGTTTCTTCCAGATCTGTGCCGTCCGGTGCGTTGATCGCGATGATGGCTCGATCGGGCTCAGTCTCGGGGAAAAACTCTGAGCCGTGATTGAGATGGTAGTAACCGACGAAGGAACCGATCAAGATAATGACTGTTGAAAAGCTAGTTGTGAAGCGGTGGCGGATAGCCCACTGGAGGACTTGCCGGTAGGCGCGTAAGAAGGCTTTGGGGTTTTCTTCGACCTGTTTTTTCTTTTCGCGGGGAGAGAGGATCAAAGAGGTCAGGACCGGAAGCATAATCAACGCCACGACGAGTGACGAAAGAAGGACCACGATCAAGGTAAGAGGCAGGTACACCATGAACTCGCCCATGATACCCGTCCAGGTGAGGAGAGGTGCAAAGGCGGCCACGGTTGTGGCCGTTGATGCCGCTACAGGCAGCGCTACCTCTTTTGCGCCTTCAATCGAAGCATCGAGGGGCGTTTTGCCCATCTCAAGGTGCCGATAGATATTTTCGACGAGCACGATTGCGTTGTCGACCAACATGCCCAGTACCAGAATCAAGGAAAAGAGCACGACCATGTTGAGTGTGATTCCCATGAGGGAAAAGACCATCATCGACATGAGCATGCTCAGAGGAATTGCGAGCGCCACGAAGAGACTATTCCGAACTCCCATGAAGAAGATCAGGACACTCACCACCAGCATCAAGGCCAGAATCATATTATTCTGAAGCTCGTTGACCATGATGCCGACGTCGCGAGACTGGTCCGCTAGTACCCGATATTCAACTCCCTTTGGCCAGAGCGCGGCGTGCTCGGCGGTCACCTTCTTGGCTGAGGTGGCCAGTTCAACAATATTTGCACCTGCTCTCTTCACGACGCCCAAAGAAACACTTGGACGTCCGTTCATCCGCGAGTAGGTCGAGCGGTCTTCAAAGCTATCGACAACTTGGGCGACGTCTCGCACAAACACCGGTCGATCGCCCCGCCGGGTGATAGCGACCCTTTGGATCTCGTCAACGGTGGCGAACTCGCCGGGAATACGCACAAGGAAGTTCGCTCTTTTTGCGGTCACCTCTCCGCCGGGTACATTGACGTTCTCGTTGCCGATTGCGTCTGATACATCGCGGAGAGAAAGTTCATAATGAGCCAGTCTTTTTGGATCGACTTGAACACGGATAGCGCGAGTGCGGCCCCCAGATAGAGGCACTTTCAGGGCGCCTGGTAGACGCTCGAGATCGTCTTGTAGGTCTTCGGCCAGTTCTTTCAGGACAGTTTCATCTGCATCGCCGGCGATGTTGATGAACATAATGGGGATATCCGAGTAAGAAATTTCTTGAACGATTGTATCTTCGGCATCCTCAGGGATGTTCCGCTCTGCTCGACTAACTCGATCGCGAACCTTTTGGAGAGCATCCTGAATATCAACATCTGGTTGAAACTTCAGGGTGACAACGCTCACTCCCTCAGCCGAGCTACTGAGCACGTCTTCAAGACCGCTGAGCCCCGCAACTTCCGTTTCTATCGGTCGCGTAACTAAATTTTCGATATCTCTGGGCGAGACCCCCACATAGGGAGTGGTCACCATGACAAAGGGGATCTTAACGTCTGGAAAGTTCTCTCGAGGCAGATCAACGTAACTTTGCGCGCCAAAAATAAAGGTGCAAATGATCAGGAGGAGAACTGGGGCTCGATGCCGCACAAGGAATTCGATCATCGTACCCTCTGCTCAACATAAACGACTCGCCCATCGGTACAGCAAGTCCCCTCCCGTTGTACGAGCACTGGGTCGCCGTCGGCGAGGCTTCGATGCCCAACGGTCACCAGCTGGTCGCCCTCTTTTACCCCTGATGTGACCTTGACCTGGCGGCCCATGACTTGACCGAGCTCTACGTTTCGCCAGCGGGCTTTACCGTCTTCGACAACAAAAACGCCGACCCCTTCAGGTTGGGTGACGAGCCAGTCTTGGGAGATATAGAGTTGCTTGGAGTCCGGATCTTGATTTTCTGCTGTCGAGAGAGTGACGTGGGCGATCATGCCGGGCAGCAGAGATTCGTCTTCATTGGGGGCTTCGATGATCGCTTCGAAGGATCTGGTTCGAAGGCGCGCAGCACTCGAGAGGCGAATGACTTTCCCATCGGTGACACCGGAGCGAGCATCGACCTGAATTTGCGCCGGCATACCGACTTGAGCGACCGCCAAATCACGATCAGAAATAGCGACGCTTACGTGAGCTGGGTTGAGCTGAACGAGGCGGAAAAGAGCCTGTCCTGGTGATGCGATTTCTCCGACTTCGGCTTCGATTTTCACCACTCGCCCTGCGAAGGGTGCCTTCAGGAGAGAGCGTTGCACGTTGATTTCCAATTCCTGGAGCGCGGCCTTGGCTGTTGCTAATCGATCGCTCAGAGCGTCGATCTCTGCCTGAGGGATTGTACCTTTTAAAGACTCCGCCCGTTTTAGCTCGCGTTGAGCCGCTTTGACGTCGACCCTCGCTCGAACCAGTCGCGTGGAGTGTAGACGACTGTCGATGCGTGCGAGTTCAGCGCCTTTCTTCACATCTTGCCCCTCCTTCACTGGCACTCGTTCAATATAGCCACCTAAGGGAGAGCCGAGCTGAGCATCCCGAGCACCTTCAACTTCGCCTGGAACTTGAAGAGTCAAACCTGCTGCGCTGGCGTGAATCGTAGCGACTTCGATGCGTGCGCCTTTGAGGCTGAGAGAGCTAGGGTCATCATTCTCTGGGGCTGTTGGGGCGGAGCCTTCCTTTGCTGGAGCCTTCGAGCAGGCATTGAGAGTCAGCAGCAGAGTGGAGCTAATCGCCACTTTCCGGAGAAAAGCGGGAATTGGAGAGGGGTGATACATCGCGAACCTTTCACTGACCGCTCGGTCAGTTGCTGCAACCGTAGTCATTGTTTTTCAATACGCCACTGCAACTCCATGAATTGTCAGAAGTTTTTAATTTTTCGGGTGGCCCTCTGGGGTGTCGTTACACCAAGATTCAAATTATCAGAAAAGAGAAGTCGAAATTGCGCAATAGGAGCGTTGCGAAAGTTCCACGGGCGTAACAGTTGGTTGATTCCCAGGAACAATTCCCCACGCTTTCAACAAAAAAGGAGCGACTCTCCAGGGGGAGAGTCGCTCCTTGGTTGCGTATCAGACTAGTCTGACGCCGCGGCCTGAATGATTTAGTTCTTGAAGCCGGTAGAGAGCGAAACGACGAAGTCTGCCTGCGCTTCAAGGACAGATGCTGACTGTACTGCAGCCTCACCCAAGATCACCACAGAATCTTCGAGCGCGGTCACCGTACAAGGGATCTTGCCGACAGGTACATCGGCCCAGAGAGAACCACTAGTACCTGCTTCGACGAGACCAATGACTGAGCTCTCGACAGACTTAAGAGGAGCTGTTTCGAAGACGGCCTCTCCGTTCACCTTTCCGGTGATTAGAGCTTCGTAGCTTGTGAAAGCCTGAACCATGACGCTGGCGTTGGCCTTCAGGGCTGCCATCTTGGTTCGGAATGATGCTTCCGCTGATACATCACCGGTAAAGGTAAAGCCGTATTCAATCGAAGGAGGTGTACATTCGATATTCGCTGATGCTTTTGCAGAAGCCTGCGCTTTGCAATCAGCGTCAGCGCTACATTCAGCAGAAGCCGAAGGAGGCGTTACTTCGCCTTCGCAGCCGCCGCTACACGAACCTTCGCAGGTGCCTTCACAAGAGGCTGAGCCACTGCATTCGCCGCTGGCGGACGGTGCGGTGCAGGAACCTGTGCAAGAGCCCGTACATTCAGCGGCGGCGGTGAATTCACAGCTGCCGGTACACTCGCCTTGGCATTGGCCGGCACATTCACCCTGAGCATTGTAGGCAGAACACTCGCCTGAGCACGAACCGTTACAGGTGCCTTCACACGCCGCGGCCGCTTCAAGCTCACAGGAGCCCTCGCAGCTTCCTTCGCAGCTACCGCCAGAGATTTCGAGGCTACAGCTTATGTCACCGGAGCAAGAGCCTTCGCAGCTTCCAGTACAGGTACCAGAGCATTCAAAGCTTACCTCACCAGGATCAACCTCTACTTCGCAACCGGCACTGACTTCACATTGTGCCTGGGCGCTGACAGCAATTTTCGCATTTGCCTGGCACTTGGCTGGGGTCATTTGAATGAAGAGTCCGCCAGACGCATTCGCCTCGAGCTCCGCCTTGATAGCGGCATTCAGTGCGCTGACGCGAGCGCCCAAGTCACCGCTGACTTCTAGACCGCCACCGTCGGCACCACCAGCTCCACCGCTACCGCCACCGTCGACGAGTCCAAACGCAATTTCTAAGTTCCGTAGACCACCCTCGAAGTTGGCTGCTGAGTCGAGAACCGTCTTATTAATCGCGCTCACGGATTCAAAGAAACCGTCGAGTTTTACGCTGCCTGAAATGCCGACATCGCCGCCTTCGATGGTTCCGCAGGGTCCGCATAATTCCTCGGCTCCGCAGCCAGTAGAGGCTAATGAGCCTGCGCCAATCATGAATGCGGGAAGTGCGATGAGTCCAAGCTTTTTAGAAAAGTTCATTTGATGAGCTCCTGAAAGTAATATCTTGAGTTGGGGCGATGCCCTGAGTCGTTAGGGCTTCGAGAAGGTTGATGCTCCAAGAAGCCGTTTGTTCTTCGTCAACGTGGTTATTCGTCAACGCGCAAGCCGAGCTTCCCGAGAGAAGTCAACTTACGCTCGACCCGGCCATCCGCCGCGCCATTGAGACGGGTACTACCGCGAAGCCTGAGTTCTGTTAAGCGTTCTTTCAGGGGGTCTCGATTGCGCCATTGGGCTGGAGTTTAAAATCCAGCTCGGTCGGAATATCGCTTGCGCCCTGGAGAGGTAATCGGAAGCTGACTGGCGGAAGTTACGCTGATTTACGTATAAAATGGCCGAGTTCTTCTCGGCTTTGTTCAAGTGCCAACTCGAGATTGAGCCAGAAGCCGACCAAGATTTTTTGTAGAAAAATTTCGCAGAAAGGATATTTTTTGGAAGCGGACCGCTGGAAGTTGCTCGAAGAGCCCGAAGACCCGCCCGTTCTCTTTCTTTTAGGTAGGCATTTCTGGTCGCTTGTCGACTCCTGCAACGACCCATCACATGATAAGAAACGCGGGAATGGACTACTTCAGGGTGCGGGGCTCGTTGGGTTTCAGTAGGCAGCTCTTTTGGAATTGCTGTCAGCGTTCGCTGATAATGATTGCGGTGGCTGTCGGAGGTATCTGTTTTTTTAGTAGTTCGATGGTCTGCTCTCCAGCGAAACCAGCCTCGCTCGCCGAGTCTTCAGGGAGCGTCGAACCAGTTCTTCTGAGCAATCTACCTGACTTTGAGCTTGAGACTCTTGACGGGG
>JAKVCH010000232.1 GCA_022447485.1 Polyangiaceae bacterium
ACGACCGAGCCCATACTCCCGCCCATGAAACGAAAGACGAATAATCCATAGCCAACCTCCTGGCCATCGATTTTGCCATGACCAATTTGCATGGCGTCGTTGAGGCGGTTCTTTTCTTGAGCGCCTTTTACCCTGTCTTTATAGCTTTTGCCGTCATTAAAGAGCAGAGGATCAGCAGGGGCGAGGTGCTCATCCCATAAGTTGAGCTTCCCATCGTCCAAGAGGAGTTTTTGCCACTCTCCCGGGCCCATGGGGTGATGGTAACCGCAGGTGCCGCAGACATTCCAATTCGTGGCAAAATCTTCAGCCGTGAGGACTTCTCCACAGCCTTTGCACTTGGAAAAGACGCCTTTGCCAACAGATTTCTTTTCGCTCTCATTCGCCTGAGGCGGTGTTCTTGATGGGAAAGCCAAAATTTTAAACCTTATAATTCTTTTCCGGCACTAGCTTCAATCCTCGGAGTTTTCTGCGCTTCAACCAAAGAAGCAGTCCAGAGGGGCCGGAATGCAGGGGTCTAGCGCAAATTTTAGCTAGCGAAAACACCTCAGGGTCCTTCATTTTATCATTGGTTACCGTATTGCTGTAAGGCTTTCCCCTCGACCAATACCATAATACTGAAAACCTTGGCGCTTCATCGCTGAGGGCGAGTAGAGGTTTCTACCATCAAAGATAATCGGTTGCTCCAACAAGTCTTTCAATGCATCAAAGTCTGGTGCCCGGAATGGTTGCCATTCTGTGCAGATCACCAGGGCATCGGCTCCGGCCACCGCGTCTTCTTTATTGGGGAGTAACTTTAGATCCGGGCGATCACCATAAATCCTTTGGCATTCAGCCATTGCCTCAGGATCGAAAGCTTGGACCTTGGCCCCTTGAGACCATAAATATTCCATTAGAACTCGAGCGGGAGCTGCACGCATATCGTCTGTATTCGGCTTGAAGGCGAGCCCCCAGAGCGCGAAGGTTTTTCCCTGAAGCTCGCCCTGATAATGAAGAGCGATCTTATCCGAGAGTATAGACTTTTGCCTCAGTTTGACGTTTTCGTCTTCTTGCAAGAGCTGCGCTTCATAGCCGACTTCCTCTGAGGTTTTGACGAGGGCCTGGACATCTTTCGGGAAGCAAGAGCCGCCGTAACCACAGCCTGGGTAAATGAAGTCGTAACCGATTCGAGGGTCGGAACCGATTCCCTTACGGACAGACTCCACGTCTGCGCCCAGGCGTTCCGCCAGGTTAGCTATCTCGTTCATGAAAGAGATCTTGGTCGCCAGGAGGCAGTTCGCTGCATACTTTGTGAGCTCGGCACTTCGAACGTCCATGATGATCGTGCGTTCATGGTTACGATTAAATGGGGCGTAGAGCTCGCGCATCTCGTCGGCGACCGCATGATTATCGCAGCCGATGACGATTCGATCGGGCTTTGCACAATCAGCGATAGCTGCTCCTTCTTTGAGGAATTCAGGGTTCGATACGACATCGAATGGTATGCTCGCGTCGCGGGCCTGCAGATGGTGGTTGATCGTGGCTCTCACCTGATCTGCCGTCCCCACAGGCACCGTCGATTTGTCGACGATCACTTTTCTTTCCGTCATGTGCGTGGCGATAGTCTTGGCGACCTCCAAGACATACTTGAGGTCCGCGGAGCCATCTTCATCGGGAGGAGTACCGACCGCAATAAATTGATACTGACCATGGGCCACGCCCTGCAGAGCATCGGTGGTGAAGGAGAGGCGTCCGGCCTGTCGATTCCGCTCGACTAAGGCGCTGAGTCCTGGTTCGAAAATCGGCATCTCGCCCCGTTGAAGGCCAGCTATCTTTTTCTCGTCGATATCGACGCAGAGGACTCGATGCCCTACGTCGGCGAAGACCGCCCCCTGGACGAGGCCAACGTAGCCGGTGCCGAAAACCGTGACTTTCATAGTAGTAAGCAAAGAACTTCAGAGCTCCGTTGGCAAGGGCTGATTGATTTTCTCTGCGCTGAGGCATTCTGCTAAGAATCGGGTCTTGTGCCTACATACCTCCAGCTGTCAGACTACAGAGGAAATGTCCGCAATCGATCAGGTCTCTCTCCGCAATCACGACCTCAGTGGCGCTTTGGTCGGTCGAAAGAAAAAGCTGGAGCGTCTCAAAAGAACCCTCGACTTGGTCTCTTCGGAGAATGAAGCGCGGGCCGTTTCTCTCGTTGGGCCGGCGGGAGTCGGCAAGACCCGAATTGTCGAAGAATTTTTGGGCGAGGCCGGGAGCGGCTTAACAGGGTTGAGGGTTTATCGAACCCAGGCTCGTCAACGAGGCCTGAGTTATGGGGTGTTCTCGAGGCTCTTGAGAGCTCGATTGGGCATTGGCGACGAAGTACCAGAAGAGCAGGCCTTGCGGCGCGTCACTGTTGAAGTGGCCCGGGTGCTCGATGACCACGATGTGGACGATGTCTGTTTCTTTTTGGGACAGCTGATGGGACTCAGCTTTCCTGCCTCGCCGCTGACCCGTGCCTTGGGAGCCTCGCCCGGTCAGGCTCAGGCACTCCGCGGCGCGGTCATCCGTCGCTTCTTTGAAGCTGACGCTCGACAAGGCCCCTTGGTCTTATTTTTCGATAACTTGCATCTCGCCGATGCCGATAGTTTGGACCTTCTAGAAGAATTGATCAGCGAGGCAGAGGGCTCGCTGCTCATTGTCTGTGCTGGCGGTCGTGAGCTTCTTGGAAAGCGCGAAGATTGGGGCAGTAGTGGTGCCTCAACCCATGAGTTGATCGAATTAGAGTCCCTTTCGGGTATAGAAGCTGCCCAATTGATCAAGCAGATGTTGAGTCGTTGCTCTGGGGGAACACCCGATGCTCTGATTGATGCAGCTGTCCAGGCAGCTGGTGGGAACCCTGGGCAGCTGGTGCAAATGGTGCGCAGTTTCTTCGACGCCGGGGTTCTCGAAGAAATCGGGCAGGGGGGAGAGAGCTGGCGTGTGAACCTCGATCGCCTCTCTGCAATGCGTTTGCCGATGTCGGTGGATGAGGCTGTCGCTTTGCGCATCTCTGCTTTGAGCCCCGAGGAGCGTACGATTCTCGAACACGCAGCGGCCATGGGCAGCGTGTTTTGGTTGGGCGGGTTGGTTTCTTTGGCGCGCATGGGGCGTCCCGCTCCTGCCTTATGGTCCAACCGTGAGAAGGCAGACCTTGAGCGCATATCCCAGGTGCTCAAGCGTCTCGTGGAGCGCGATTACCTCCTCGGTCTCGACGATGCGGTTTTTCCTGAAGAGCAGGAATTTGTTTTCCGACATAATTTTGAAAGAGAAAAGATCTCTTCTTTGACCAGTGCAGCCGCTGCTCGGCGGTATCATCAGACGGTGGCCGATTGGCTCTCCCAAAAGAATACAGCTCGCTCCGAGGAAGAGTACACCGCCACGCTCGCCGAGCACCTTGAGAAGGCTGGTTCGATCACTCGCTCAGCGTTTACATTTCTCGATGCGGGGGATATTGCTCGCCGTAATTTCGCATTGCGCAAAGCGACGGAGTACTACGAGCGAGGCTTAACTTCGCTGGGAGATGACGACGCGCGTCGGCGTATTGATGCTCTTCATGACTATGGCGATGTTTTAGTTTTACTCGGTAAGACTGACCAAGCTATGGAGACATTTCGTCAGATGTTGGCCATTGCTTACCAAATGAACCTGCTTGGAAAAGGAGGCGCCGCTCATAATCGGATAGGTCGGCTCTTTCGCGAAACCGGAAGGTTGGCGGATGCAGGACAGCACTTAGCGGCGGCTCGTGAACTTTTTCACGAGGTGGGTGATAAACGGGGTGTTGCTGCCAGCATTGACGATATGGGCAAATTGCTCTGGATGCGCGGCGAATACGATGCCGCTTTGAAAGAGATGAGGACGGCTCTCGATATGCGCCGTGAACTGGGCGATCGTCGGTCGATTGCCCTTTCGCTGAATAATATTGGCCTGGTTTGGATGGATCATGGTCGCCCAGTCCAAGCCAAAGAGGCCTTGGAGGCATCTTTAGCGATGCGGCGTGAGATCAACGATCCTGTGGGTGTTGCCGATAGTTTGAATACTCTTGGCTCTTTGAGCGTCGATCAAAACCAATTCGAGAGCGCTTTGAATTACTTTCGGGAAGCCCATTCCGTTTTGGTCGATATTGGGGAAAGAAAGAGAATTACCGAGTCTTTGACCCATATCGGCCAAACCTTGGCTCGGCTCGGTAAGGGCGAAGAGGCGATCGAGATTCTAGAAGAAGCAGAGCGAGCATCGGCAGAATTGGGCGATAAGCTTCAGCTGGCGGAAGCTAAGCGAGGCTTAGCGAAAAGCTATCTCTTGAAAGGTGAGATGAAAAAGTCGCGGCGCTACATTCGCGATGCAGTCGACCTTTTTGCTCAAGTCAGGAGCAAAGCTCATCTAGCGATCGCTTTGAGAACATTGGGCGAAGTGACAGGTGCCGGGGCCTGGGGAAAGCAATTTGAAGGTAAGGCGGTCGAGTACTTTATGCGTTCGATAGCCATGGCAAAAGAGATTGGTAACGAAGTGGAAGTTGCCAGAAGCTATCTCGCTTTTTCAGGTTATGTCACGGCGACCGAGGGCTTTGCTCAAAATGGCGAGATTCAGCGGGAAGCGGTAAAGCTCAAAGAGATGGCTGCCGAAATATTCGAACGACATCGCATTGAGAGTGCTCCATTAATTGGTGAGTAAATGATGGTCATCGGTGAACGACTTTTTGGGAAGGTGAGTGTTGCTCACCATGCCTACGCCCTCGGTGTGATTGCGGCGGCGGGCGAAATTGGCCCTGCAGATTTGGAGGTAGAGCTGCGCGGCACAGGATACCCCTTGCTGCCTTTGCTGGGCCCAGCCGCGCTCGCTCAACCTGGACGCTTCTCCAGAAAAAAAGGAAAAATATTGCTGAGAGCGCCGCTAGCAGAGATCGCAGCAGATATAATGTCTCAGTTGAAGGGCTCCGATGGCAGCTTCATGGCAGGGTTCTCGCCGGAGTTAGCACGCTCTTTTCTTTTAGGTATTTTCGATGCTGCCGGAAAAGTTTCTCGACCGGATCAAGGTTTTTTTCCTGAGTTGCAGGAGCACGGTTCGACCAGCGCTCAGCAGAGAGTCGCTGGGCCGCGAGTGAGCTTGCGCTCTCCCGGAGATTGTCTTCTTGCCGAGCTGATTGATCATGTCGGTCAAGCTCCCTCAGCCCTTACCAAAACTCATGCGATCTGGGAGGGGCTCGATGCTCTCGACCTATTGGGATTTCTCTATCACGGTCGTACACGCGAAGACCTGATAACTGCAGAGAGTCTGGAGACCTCGTGGCGAGGAGCACTAGAAAACCATCGAGGCGCAACACCAATTTCCGTAGCTGAGTCGATCGAAAAGCAGGCAGAGAATTATTGTTTCCGTCCCAAAGGTTTCAGACGCTTTCTGCAATGGGCACAAAGGGTCGACGCTCTGACCCTGAACGCTCCAGCGGAGCCTCTTGGTTCGATGAGGGTGCAGCGGCTGTGTCCTGAGGCTGTCTTACCCGGCAAGGAACGGGTTTCTGACTCTGGGTACGACCTGACCGTTATCGATAAAAAGAAGACT
>JAKVCH010000233.1 GCA_022447485.1 Polyangiaceae bacterium
AAGCAATTGTCGAGACTTGTCGCGTTCCCAGCGAGCCCGTTGGGGAACGTTGTAAATAAAGCGTGAAGCTGGCTGGTGGTTGCCCAGCCAATAGATCACCGGTTCGAAGCCCCAGATATAGAGCGGGTCGCCCGGCTTTAATCGCTTCGTTAAAGCGGCATTGACGAGGCGGTCGGCGTCAAGATTGTAGTCGCTGACATAATGAAGGTGACGGTCGAGCTCGGCACGGCTCAGCGCCTTGCCTCCCGTGAAGAGGTGGAGCATACGAGCGCGCATTCGCTGAAATGGACTGCCAGGTACGTCATTAACGGGCCGCGAGAGGAAGGTCATGGCAGAGAAGAGGGCGGCAAAAGCAAGGCTGCCAGAGAGTGAGCCAATAGCCCAGCGTCGAAAGAGTTTGTAGTAGCCTTGCCCTGCCAAAAGGGAGAGGAGGGGAACACTTGCTGCAAAGTGGTACTGGAAGAACTTTCCTTGAATAGCGATGCCGATGAGTTGAAAGCTGAGGATGCTGAAGATCAGTGTCGCACCGCGTTTCTCGGTGGCAGGTCGTCCATGGAGAGCGAGCAGCAGCAGGAAGCCTGAAGTGAGCAGGGAGGAATAGTCGAAGAGACTTTCGCTGAGAGCATGGTAGAGAAGTCCGATCGGACTCTTGTCGTGCCAGCTCAAGGCAGTGTAGCCGGGGGCAAAGTCGCCGAGGGTCCACTTTAATGCTTCGAGCGCGTCATTTGCGCCGAACCAAAGGAGGCACAGTAGGATGGGGATGGCAGAGCCGAGGGCCATAACGAGTACTGGCAGTAGATAGCGGAGCAAGGGTTGGCGCCGGTCTTTCGTCGTGATTCCGGCCCATATAGCGCAGGCAAGTGCTCCTCCGCCCAGCGGTGGTTTGAGGAGAAAACAGAATCCAAAGAGAGCGCCGACTACTGCCCATTGTATCCAGCGCCTCGAAGGGGGCGTGGTTTTGAGGGTCAGAGCTAAGGCAAGAATAGTGAGGCTACCGGCGAAAGTTTCGGGTTGGCCGGTGTGCCAAAACTCGAGTTGAGCATGGACCATGCAGGCAATCGCTCCACCCAGGAGGCCAGCTGTTTTGCTCTGAAAGAGATGTTCTCCAATGCTGCGTGAGGCCCAGGCGCTGGCAACCATGAAGATGCCTTCCAGGACGCGAATGGCAACCATGGATTGCCCGAAGACGGCCTGGGCGATGGCATAGACAAAGAAAATACCAGGTGGTTTGAAGTCCCACAGATCGCGATAGGGCATTTCGCCTTGGAGCATGCCGTCAGCGACAAGCGCATAGATGCCTTGGTCTCGACCGAAAGAGAAGACAACTACTTGGGCAATGCTGAAGGCGATTAATATCCAGGAAGCGACCTTGAGCCAGTTGTCGGGGTCATGGGCTCTTTGAGCGGTGAGGGAGGTCGCGGGAGGCGGGACCGAGGCGCTGGACATAGTTGGAGCCTACTGTTCTCGCAGCACAGGACCAAGAGCTGTAAGCGATTTGAGTGGGCAGGGTGTAGAAAGGCTCTAGCTGGGCCGAGCATCCGCGAGCGAGGTTCGCGCTAGCCAGAAAGGCCTAGAATGGACTGCTACCGTAGGAATTGCTGGTCGAGCCATAGCGCTCGAGTACTGCTTGAACGGTGCGGCCATCGAGAAAGACTCCCCAGCCGTAGCAATGACTGAGCAGGGTATCTGGACCCCAGCCCTGCCCCAGCCAGCCCTGCCCGAGCAATCTCTGCCCGAGCAATCTCTGCGCCGGCAAACCTCGCTCTCGTTGGGGAAGGCCTGGGCCGGCCTGCGGCGGTTCGGCTATGCTACCTTTTCTTGCTTTCTCTTGATCCAAGGCGGGCTTGGGGTCGCTATGCGTAGCTACTTGGCTTGGTATCCTCTGGCCGCCTGGCGTGAGCTCGATGCGATTGGAATGGGTCGATGAGAAGAGCTGGCTGAAGTAGAGGGAGGGACTCCAGAGCCAGGGTGGTGCGTGCTTTTCACGTGGAGCTAGGACACGCATCTCGTGTTTACGTTTGGTCTTTGTCGTCGTGACGTCGAATCCCTTGGATGTGACGGTATGTTTTCGAGCGTGGTGCCCCAAGGGTCGCGCTTGAGGATGGTTCTTGGATTGGGTTGGTGGTTTGGCTATCGCCTGACGACCAATAGGTTCAGCCGCGATCCTTCTGGTCCAAGGTGGGAGGCGGACTGGAAGAAGCGCGGCTGGGACACCAGCAGAGAGCCTGACGATGTCGGAGGTTTGGAACTGTCTGGAATTGAGCTCCCTCGATTGGAGTTGCCTCGCCTGGACGTGCCTCGCCAGGACTTCTGTTGAGCGGACTGGTCTTGATGGTAATGCTCCCGCTTCGGGGGATATGTAGGCAGACAGTGAAGTTGGCGACGGCGTGGCGGTGGGTTTCTGCGGTGGTTGGTGAGACTCAATCTTGAGTGTCGATCCGGCCGTACCGAGCGCTTTTTGTGTATTGAGTGAAAGAAACCCGCTCGCAAAGGTAGCTACAATCCAACTCGTTGCAACTAGCCCTGGAGTGACCCCTTGGCACCGCCTGAGCGCCGTCATACACAAGAGTGCACCCGTAACGACAGTTTGCCAAGTGGGTCAAATAAGATTTGTTCATGGTGAGTGAATTGAGAACATTTGGCATAATTTATGCTGAGTCAAAAAGACTGCTACAAGGTAATTGAATGATTGAGTTTGACGACGCTCTTGAGCGAATCCTAGGACAGAGTTACGCGGAAAATTTTTTTTCTGATGGTCGAAAGAATCGTAGCGAAAGCGATCTTACGACCCACCTGAGTCAGGGGGACATCAGCGCTAAGAATGCGCAGGGACTGCGCGGAGGTGCAGTAGGCGCTCTAGAAAGAGTCAGTGTCGAAGACGCAGTGGGCCGGGTATTGCAGGCGGATATTCGCGCCCAAGCACCCCTACCTGCACAAGACTACAGTGCAATGGACGGCTATGCGTTGGCCGCCGGACCCAGGGAGCAAGAGCGCCTGCGCGTCGAGGGTGTTGCTCAGACTGGACATCCAGAGGAGCGCTTAGTGGCCGGCACCGCAATGCGGATTTTTACCGGTGCGAAGATCCCCGAGGGCGCCAATGCCGTGATCATTCAGGAAGAGGTGGAGAGAGACGGCGACTGGGTGATCCTGCAAAAGAATGTAGCAGAGGGTGAGAATATCCGTCGAGCAGGCGAAGACCTCGAGAAGGGTGAGTTAGCTCTACCAAAAGGTTCGCGTTTAGGCGCTTATCACTTGGCGCTACTATCCAGTCTGGAGTGTACCCAGGTGCTGGTGGCGGCTCGCCCAAAGGTGAGCATTTATTGTACAGGAGATGAGCTGAGATATCCGGGCGAGGTGGGCCGAGGAGGTTTGGCCGAGAACAATAGCCTGGCGATTGCTGCGTTAGCGCGCTCGGCAGGAGCTGAGGTGCGGATTGGGCAGTTGGTGGAAGACGAGCTAGAGACAACATTGCATGCTCTAGAAGAGGGACTGCAGGACAGCGATGTGGTGGTGACTGTCGGGGGAGCAAGTGTCGGCGACCATGATTTAATTCGTCCTGCGCTTCAGAGTTTGGGAGCGGAGTGGGTTTTTGAAAAGGTCAAGATGAAGCCCGGTAAGCCGGTGATGTTAGCAAAAGTTCCTGGACGCTCGGCGGGCTCTTTCCGCTATGTGATGGGCGTGCCCGGCAATCCGACCAGCGCTCTGCTTACTTTTTCTCTTCTCGGACTACCACTTTTAAGAAGACTGCAGGGGGACGCCGAGCCAGCAGCGGTTGCCAGCCGAGCTCGGTTGGTGGAGCCCCTAGCAAGGCGCGCAGGGCGTAGAACCTTCTATCGCGGGAGAGTGCAGGGAGACGACGTGATGGTTTTCGCGAATCAGTCCTCCGGTGCATCAACGGCTCTCGCCTGGGCGAATGCGCTGGTCGATATTCCAGCCGAACAGGGCGATCTAGAAGAAGGTGCTTGGGTGCGAGTGCTCAAGTTTGCGGAGATGTAAACGGGTCGATGAAACAAGGGAACGAGGTCAGCCCGGTCGAAGCGAGAAGCAAGGGCGTAGAATATGCCTCTGGGCTCGGGATTGCTGTGGGCGGGGCATCGACGAGGATGGGTCACCCCAAGGGATTATTAGAAGTGGAAGCGGGGGTGACGATTCTTTCCCGACTTTGGGAGCTGGCGCTAGATGTTTTGCCGGAAAAGCAGGTCCGGCTCCTGGGGAACAACGCTGCCTACAGCGAGGCAGACTACCCCTTTCTCGAGGATGCGAGAAAGGGCGAGGGTCCTTTGGGCGGGATTGTGGCCTTGCTCGGTTTTGCGGAGCGAGCGAGTTTGAATCGCGTCGTCGTGCTTTCCTGTGATCTGCCCTATTTGAGTCACGAATTATTGGTACGCCTATTGGAGGAGGCGCAGGCAGCGCCTCGGGATGCGATTGTTTGCCCCAAGGTAGATGGTTTTTATCTACCATTCTTTGCCAGTTATCCGGTGCAGCGTTCGGCTGAGTTTCGGGCTGCTCTTGCGAAGGGTCATGGGCGCTTGCAAGGGTTGATTGCTGGGGGACGTCAGCAGGAATTGATCCTCTCGGAGGCCGAGACTCAGCTACTGGATGATTGGGATAGGCCGGCGGATCTCCCCGATGATCATCCCTTTCGGGCAGATAAATAGTCTCCTCAATTGTGGTTGTGCCCGGAGCAGCGAGCATCTTGCCAGTCGATCCAATAGGGACCGTCAGGACCGTGCTCACGCTTCCAGATAGGAACATCGGCCTTAATACGGTCGATGAGCAGGCGACAGGCTCGAAAAGCCTCGTCACGATGGGGAGCAGCGGCGACGCAGATTACGGCGGTATCACCGACTTTTAGCGAGCCAATACGATGCAGCGCGCTCAGGCGACAGCCTGGAATTTCTTCCTCTATCGCGGCAGCAATTTTCTGCATTTGTTTCTCGGCCATCGCTTCGTACGCGTGATATTCAAGAAGGTTCACCTGTTGACCGTCGTTGTGATCTCGGACGGTTCCGAGAAATATATTGATGCCACCTCGATCGGGGCCAGCGACGGCTGCGATGGCGTCGTCAATAAGTAAAGGTCGATCCCGAACTCCAAAGAGACTCATTGGGCAAATTCTCCGCTGCGCCCACCGGTTTTCTTGAGCAGACGTGTTGGTCCGAGGCTCATTCCTCGGTCAAGAGACTTCAGCATATCGTAGATGGTCAAGGCGGCGATGGAGACACCGACCATCGCTTCCATCTCTACGCCGGTAGCTGCGAACACCGAGGCAGAACAGGTGACTCTCAAGCGATGGTCGTTTGGCTCGAGCTCAAAGTCGACTTCTAGGTGAGTGAGAGCGAGAGGGTGACAGAGGGGGATCAGGTCGGCGGTTTTTTTCGCTGCCATGATGCCGGCAAGGCGGGCGGTGGCGAGAATATCGCCTTTAGGGCTCTCGGCGCTTTTCAGTCGTTGGAATGCCTCTTGACTCATTTTTACCCACGATTCGGCTAAAGCGACGCGTTCGCG
>JAKVCH010000234.1 GCA_022447485.1 Polyangiaceae bacterium
GCAAACCGAGCAAACCGAGCAGACCGAACAGACCGAGTAGCCCGAGCACCAGGCAAACAGAGCAAACCGAGCAAACCGAGCACACCGAGCAGACCGAGCAGCCCGAGCAGACCGAGAACCACGCAAACCGAGCAGACCGAGCAGACCAAGCTCCGAAACGCAAAGCAACCGCCCGATGCAGAGACGTAGAAAAATTGACTATCTTCGTCGTTGGAGTGGTTGTTTTGAAATGATAGCGTCGGCGCCATGCGACTGGCAGCTCCGTTTTTTCGACTCCCCTTAAGCTTTGATGTCGAACGTCTCAAGTACGAGGCGGAGCTACTGAAAGATGACTTTTGTCCCCACCCGCAGGGCTTTGAAGGTTCCGACGCCGTGCCCCTGGTGACACCGCTGGGCAAGGCGGGTGATGACGGGCTCTTCGGGCCGATGGCCCCTGCACCTGCCCTACAGAAATGCCTCTATATTCGCCAAATCATGGCGACATTTCAGAGCACTATCGGACGCTCACGCATCATGCGCTTAGCGGACCAAAAAGATGTGCCACTGCATCGAGATGTCAGCTATTATTGGATGCGACGCATTCGATTACATATCCCAATCATCACCGATACAAGCATAGAATTTAGTTGTGATGGGGAAAGCGTGCACATGGCCGCTGGCGAGTGCTGGACACTCAATAATGCCGCTCTTCATGGGGTAAAAAACCCTTCGCAAGTGACCCGACAACACCTGGTGATTGACACCGTCGGCAGCCTACACACTTGGCAATTATTGCGAGATGCGACCCAAGTTCCCCCACAGGAGCCGCAAAGGATTGCCTTTCAACCAGATCTCGAGCCCCAGTTGGTGTACGAGCAAGTCAACCTTTCGCGAGTGATGCCTCCCGGGGAGATGGAAGGCCTGATGCGTCTGATCCTCGATGAACTTCTCGCTCATCAAAAAAATGACGCCGAGCAAGTCGAAACTTTTCTGGGCATCTTGGAGGACTTCCGCCGGCGATGGGCGAATCAGTGGGCAGCGGTCGGCGACTCCGTCACCGCCCGCTACGATCGCCTTCGCAACGAAGTTCTGGTGCCTCTCCAGCCACTGATAGGCTGCCTCGAACTAGAATCTGGTGAAGATGCAGTCAGGCGTTTTCAAGAGCTCATCCTCGCGGCTTCTGTCACCCCACGCCTACATTCAACCTCTCCGGCTCCTCGAGAAACCAACCAAGCAAAAGAGCGCCAGCACCCTTCCCCCACGACCGCGATTGCCCCAGCACTATCGAATCAAAACCACGGCGTGAAAAAGTCGAGAGACACCCCTTTTGATCGACCAGTATTCGTCGTCTGTCCACCTCGCTCCGGATCTTCTTTGCTCTTTGAGACCTTGGCTCAATCACCTTCACTCTGGACAATTGGTGGTGAATCGCATCAAGCTTTTGAGGGCATCGCTCTGCTGCATCCCGCACAAATCGGCTGGGAATCGAACCGCCTTCGTGAGAAACAGGCGAGCGAAAAGACGATCGCCACGCTCGAGGCTCGTCTTTTGGGACAGCTTCGAGATCGTGATGGACGACGTCCCGAGAAACAAGAAAATCTTCGCTTACTCGAGAAAACTCCGAAAAACGCCTTAAGAATACCCTTTCTCAAGGAGGCTTTCCCCGATGCCCGCTTCATCTTCCTCTACCGTTCTCCAAGGGAGACGATGAGTAGCATGTTAGAGGCCTGGCAAAGTGGAAAATTTATTACCTATCCAGATCTGCCAGATTGGAAGAACAACAAGCCCTGGTCTCTTCTGCTGACTGAGGGTTGGCACGACCTCCTAGAAGCCCCACTCCCTCAAGTCGTCGCTGCTCAATGGACCGCAACCATGCGGCAATTAATTGATGATTTATTGGAGCTACCACCAACAGACTGGGCTGTTGCTGACTATGCTCGTCTGATCGCTGATCCTCAGAATGAGATCGAACGCCTCTGCCGCTTTCTCGATATAAAGTGGGATCGCCAACTAACGGCTCCCCTACCCCTCGCCAAGCATACAGTCAGCGCTCCGGATCCAGCGAAATGGAAGAAGAATTGGCACCTGATCGAGAAGGATGCTGCTGCCATCATGGAGCAAGTCGAGCGGGCTCAAAGCCTTTTCGCTCAGCCTCCAGAAGGCGAGATATCACTACGGCCCCCGCAGGCGCATATTGATGCCGAGCGAGAGAGACGCAGCCAAGAGAGAGCCAATCAAGAGCGCTTGATTCAAGAGAAACAAATTGCTGCCCCTGCGGTTTCCCTCGGCCGGAAGGAGGAAGGGCATCAGCTGCGTTCTGTGCACACCTCCTCCATGGCCGAAGTTCTTCGTCAAGTAAATGGCACCTTGGCGATCTCGACCTATCAATCAGGTAGCGTGATTTTGGCGACTGAGTCAAAAAATAAAGTGCATACTCATTTTGCCCAAGTGCCCAAGCCAATGGGGCTCGCCTACAACGGTAACGCCCTTGCGATCGGCGGCCGAGGGGCGATTTATGAGTACCGGAATCAGCCAGCTCTGCTCAAGCAGCTCAAAAAAACCGACATGGACGGTTGTTTTGCGCCTCGAGGCCAGAAAGTCACGGGCGATATTCTGATCCACGAAATGGCCTGGGGCAAAGAAGGCCTCTGGGCAGTGAACACCCGCTTTTCCTGCCTATGCACCTTTGACGCCGACTATTCCTTCATCCCTCGCTGGCAGCCAAAGTTCATTCAACGCCTGGTGCCAGAGGATCGCTGCCACCTTAACGGCCTTGCCATGAGTGACGGAGAGCCAGCCATCTGCAGCGCTCTCGGCACCAAAGGTGATGCACCAGCTGGCTGGCGACCGAATAAAACAAAAGGAGGCTGCTTAATTGACATTGCTAGTGGTGAAATCATTACCCAAGGCTTATGCATGCCTCATTCGCCTCGCCTCTATCGAGATCGCCTTTGGGTCTTGGAGTCAGGAACGGGCGAGCTGCAGGTCGTCGACCCCAAGACCGGTCAACGTGACGCCGTAGCTCAGGTTCCTGGCTTCGCCCGTGGCCTGGCCTTTTACAAGAACATTGCGTTCATTGGCTTGTCACAAGTCCGCGAAAAAATATTTGACGGTATACCTTTGGGGCAGCGATTGACAGAAAAGGCGTGCGGGGTCTGGGCCGTCGATATCGACCAGGGAAAGACAATGGGTTTCCTGCGTTTCGACGGTGGTGTCAACGAAGTCTTCGACGTGCAAATTCTTGGTGGCTTGCGACGTCCAACCTTGCTTGAAATCAATGACCCGGTTCAATTGGAGGCCTTCGTTGTTCCGCAAACCAACACTGGTCCCCTCGCTGCAGCGAGTTCTTCTGAAAGCGGAAAACGCCTCGCGGGCGTTGAGCTCTAGTCGATCGTGGCTTGCTGCACTTCAGCACAAGGGCAGCTCAGTAGAAGAGACGGGCAGCTCAGTAAAAGAAACGGCGCTGACCTCCCTAACATTGGCGGCGAAGAAAACCGGCCGACTAGCCGTTTTTAAAGCAAACCAAATCTCCGACGCAGGGGAGCGAGCGGAAATGCGCTGACGCCTCTTCCCTGAAAAACTGAATTGGTTACTATATGACGATTCTGCAATTTGCAGCAGAGCCTTCCCTCAGAAGACAACCCACCACAGGTGCGCCTTATGTCCCGTTCTTTCCGTCGTTCTCGATTCACAACTCTTTCTCAAAAGCCCCTCGCCAGCGCCATCGGTCTTACTGTGACCGGTATCACGGCCTCGACCGCACAGGCCGAAACATTCACTGTTACCAACGGCGCGGGGAATGGTGAGGGCTCACTCAGTGAGGCGATTAGTAGTGCGAATAGCGCTGAAGGCGCGGATACGATTGAGTTTGATTTTGCGTCGACCGTTACGGCAATTGACGGCGTTAATGCCACAATTACAGATACCCTCACGATTGTGGGGCCCGGCGTCGACGACCTCACGATTAACGGTACACCTGGCTCCAATACTCTCACCGTCACAAACGCAAGTCTTACCGTCACCGGATTGACCTTCAGTGAAGAAGGCGGTGGTAAGCAGCAAAGCACTTCGATTGTGGCGAGCGGCGAAACTAGTAGTTCGACGATCGAGGTCAGCGGCTGCAAATTTAGCGACCGCCAAGGCATCCAGGCTGACGAGTCCGAAGTCACCGTTTCTGAAAGCGAATTTGATGAGTGCAGCGCATCGAGCTGCTACGGCGGTGCCTTCTTCATCGAAGATGGCACTCTCGACATCAGCGACTCAACGTTCACCAACAATAATGCGCAATCTGGTGGAGCTATTTCTGGATCGAATTCAACGCTGACGATCATCGACTCAACGTTCGGTAGCGAAGGTACTGACGGTGAAAGCATCGGAAACTATGCCAATCAGGGCGGCGCCATCTCTGTTGATGGTGGCACCCTCTCGATCACTTCCAGCCAATTTAGTGATAACGCGGCAGGCGAAACAACAGGAGGGGCGATTCGCAGCTATAACGCCACCCTAACGATAAGCGGAAGCCAATTTACGAACAACTCTGCGTATAATGAAGGTGGCGCTATCTTCTTTTACGACAACAGGGATAGTGCGGAGGCTGGGACTCTGACAGTTGAAACGTCCACGTTCTCCGAAAACACTAGTAGCTACTACGACGGTGGCGCTATCGAAATCGATGCAGAGTATTCGACGGTCGAGATAACGGGTTCCACGTTTTCCGAAAACTCTGCCGGCGACGGCGGTGCCATCCATGCGGATGCTCAATCCTTGACCGTGACGGAGTCGTTGTTTCAAGCCAACGAAGTCATTGGAAAAGGTGCTTCCGGTGGCGCCATCGAGGCGCGCGCCACAACGCTGACTATCTCCGGTAGTCAGTTTACGGGCAACCAAGCCAGTAGTAGTGGTGGAGCTATTCGGTTCAATGGACAGGATGAAGACTCGACCCTGGAAATCAGCGAGAGTCTATTTTCTGAAAACGAGGGTGGTCGCGCAGGCGCGCTCCGGAGCTCTTACAGTGACGTGACCATCCGCGATAGCGAATTCTCTGCAAATGAGTCGGAGCGGGGCACTGGTGCAGTTCAGTTTTATGCATATTCAGGTGCGCTCACTGTTGAACGTACGCTCTTTGCCGACAATAAGGGGGATGAGTACGGCGCTCTACGAGCTGGTGGTTTCGAACAATCGGTGACCGTTTCAGATTCTACCTTCACCGGCAATAGCGGTCAGCGCTCAAGCGCGATTAATGCCTACGGTGGAGGCGAATCGAGCCTCGAGCTGCAGCGCTGCACGATTACGGGCAATAGCGGCGGACAGACGACCATCACCAGCTACACCTCAACAGTGAAAATCAGTAACAGCGTCTTTGCAGAGAACGGCGATACGACCGAGCTCATCGCTGGCGAGGGCGAGGGCGAGGGCGAGGGCGAGGGCGAGGGCTTAACTGACACCACAATTGAATTCAGCGCCATCAGTCAAAACTTGAGTGATGAAATCGACAGCAATAGCTACTTTACCGGTAGTG
>JAKVCH010000235.1 GCA_022447485.1 Polyangiaceae bacterium
CAAGGGCAGAGTGATCGAGCACTCAACGCTCAAGGCCTACGAGAACCGAGGAAACGAGCTCAAGGGTGTGGCGACACCCTCGATGGGGAGTGAGCGACTCGAGGTATGGAGCTCGAGTATTGCTCCCGGTGGCTCCACTCCTCTGCATTCACACAGTAGCCAAGAGATCTTCATTATCCTCCAAGGAGAGGGTTACGTTGAAATCGGAGAACAGCGCCTTCCATTTCGAGCGCCTGCCACCATTATCGCTCCAGCCAATCAACCACACCGACTTTTCAACACAGGCTCAACACCCACAAAACAGATTGTGGTCATTGAAGGCTGTTCAACGATTCTTTCCCCTGAGGGAAAGCAGCTGGAACTCCCGTGGAGGAAATGAACTATCAGCGCCGCTCAGATTTTAGAGTAGCCCCGGAGACCCGATCGGCAGCGGCAAACTCACCTTGAATCAAGTCTTTGACCACAACGCTCGCCGCCGTCAGGCCAAAGGTACCTGTAACAAACGAAGCCGTGCCATCGATGCGTGACCGACGATCGCAGTCGTGCAACCCGTTCTTGCCACCAGGACACACGCAACGGAAACCAACTCCTTGATCGTAGCTCGGAATACTCGGAAGAGTGGGCTCTTCGATGCTGAAAACAGCAGGCACCCCGAGGCGCCCCCCTTTGGGTAAATCAACGTGAAAGTCACGCCGTAACATCTTTCGTAAAGCCGCCGCGAAAGGATCGCGATAGGTCTCCCCCAAGTCGGCCACGCGAACCTGAGTTGGATCCATACGCGCGGCAGCCCCCATCGAGGACACCAACGGTATCTTTCGCTTCAAGCAGGTGAGAATCAGGTGTGCTTTGGCACGCAGGTTATCGATTGCATCCACGACGTAGTCGAAGTCCCCATCGAGAACAAAATCGCTATTCTCTTCATTATAGAACTTTGGCACAGTTTCGATACGCCCGGTCGGGTGAATGAGCCGTAAGCGCTCTGCCATGATCTCAACTTTTTCTTTGCCGATCGTGCCCTGCATGGCGTGCAGCTGCCGATTGGTGTTGGTGACACAGACTTTATCAAAGTCGATCAACCGCAACGTCCCGACTCCACTTCGAGCAAGAGACTCTGCGGTAAACGAGCCCACGCCTCCGACTCCAACAATCGCAACACGCGCACCCATCAAGCGCTGCAAACCAGGCTCAGAGAAAAGCCGGGCGGCACGATCGAACCGACGATGCAACCGATACTCCTGCTCCTGAATAGAGTTAGACTCTGAAGAGGCTGATGATCGAGTGATGATCGACTGGGCATCGCGGGTGAGAGGCAAATCCATGGCGCAGCATGTACACCGAATCGAAGAACTAAGCCCGCACGAAAAGAGATTCTGCGGCCTCTTTTGTGACCTGAGCGACCTCCCATGGCGAAATTTTCTTCAATGCCGCAATTTCTTCACAAACTTGAGTCAATAGGAGGGGATTTTCTGTCCCCGAGCCATTTTTTGAGGAAGGGGCATCCGTTTCCAAAAGAAGACGCTCGAGAGGTAGAGCCGTCACCATGGACCGAAACTTTTCAGCGTTCTTGCGAAGAACTTGCGGTCCAATGCCCAAGTGTAGTCCCAACTCAAGGCATTTCTCCGCCAAGTGCCTATCGCCCGTGAACCCATGCACAACACCTCGAAGCGGAAGAGACGAGCTCACCGATCGAAAAAACTCGGGGTAGAGACGCACAATATGCAAGATAATCGGCAGCTCTCTCTCTAAGGCCAATTCTAGATGATAGAGGAACACCTCTTCCTGATATCGAAAAGATGCTTCCTTGAGGCAGAGAGCATCGAACCCACACTCTCCGATCGCCACGACCCCAGGCTTCTCAAGAGCAGCACAAAGCCTGGCTCGCCAATCCTCTGAGGAACCCGAAACAAGGGATGCAACCCGCCCAGGGTGAATCCCCACGGCCCGGTAAACACCTGCGCCAAAATCTAATTCTTGGGCTTGTTCCGAATGCTCAAGATCATAGCCAGGGATCAGCCAGTGGAGGATTCCACTTCTACGTCCTTGGCCGAGATATTCTGCGAGGTCCTGCCTTAATTGAGGAAAGTCCAGGTGACAATGCGAATCAAAAAGAGGGAGCATCTTAAGCAAGAACGCGCAGACGTTTCGATGGAAAACCTTGCTTTTCGTGGCCTTCTAACATGACCTCATGACTCTTTGGTGCGGCTCGCGGCAAAGCCTGGGGAGCAGCTGACCAATCGGCGAAATCTTCGGGTAAGGGTCCTGGCAGAGTTGGTTGGTTTGTTCTCTCCAATAGCTGAAATTGATGATGGGCATCCAGTCGCAGCTCGATTCCTCGCTCCGGTCCTTGCTCCCGAAACCAAGCGCGAGCTGCTTCTACATTCTTCATCAGGATATGGTGCTGAGGATCAGTTTTTGCTGCCTTCATAAATAGATCTTTCATGGCCTCAATATCTCCTCGACGTAGGGCGATCACGGCCAAGTAATTCAGAGCAAGACCTGGTGCGGGATATCCTAAGCGAAGAGCCTCCATGACGTGCTCCTCAGACTCTTCTAATTCACCAGCTCGGAATAGCGCTCCGGCTAAGTCCATATGGGCTCCGGCATACGGGCCGACCTTTTCGAGAATCCCGCGCGCAGTTGGCACATCTTCTTCATAGAAGTGCTGAATGCCCCGATGCTCAAAAAACCATTCATTCATCGCCTCTGTGGTCGCTTGATCAGCATCAAAAGGTGTCTTGAGTTCTTGAAAATCACCCGAGAAGAAAATCTCGGGGTCAAGCCAGCCATCGGAAACCGCCTTCGTGAAATCTCGCGTCCCAGGATAAACGCTCAGGCAGCTAAAAACATATTGATGAGGCTGCGCCTGCTCCAAAAACTCAAGGGTTTGAGCAAATGTCTCTTGGGTCTCTCCACGATTTCCCAGCATCATATAAAAGCGAACTTGAATTCCGACGTCTTTCGCCAATTGCGCAGCAGCGCGGATCTCTTCGGCGCTGATTTTCTTGTCGATATTTTTCAAAATCTGATCGGAACCAGACTCAACGCCCAGACTCAAGCGCTGACAACCGGCTCGACGCATTGCCAACAGTAATTCTTCGTTGAGAACATCCACACGGGTGTCGCAACTCCAAAAAAACTTCAACTCACGGCGCTCAATTTCTCGACAAATTTCCAAAGCTCGCTTTTGGTGAGCCGTAAAAGTATCGTCTTTCAACTGCAACATCTTCACCGGAAGTCGCTCCTAGGCAGCCTCAATCGCATCGACGACATATTCAACAGAATGACCGCGGAACCCTCGGCCCCAAGTTGTTTCCGCGCCACAAAAAGTACACTGCCAAGGACACCCTCGGGATGTCATCAAGATATGCGTCGAAAAATAGCGTTGCGGAGAAGTGAGGACGTCTAATTTTCTAATCGCCGAGCGACTTTCTGCAAGGCGCACCTCATCCCCCACACGAAAAGCAGTCCCAGGTATACCGGCTAGATCTATTCCATTTTGAAGACGGTCCAACACCTCCAAAAAAGTGTCTTCCGACTCGCCTCGAGCCACCAAATCAATCCCAGCATGACGCTCCAATAACTGCACAGCAAAAGGCGTCGCATGGGGACCGCCGATGATAGTCGTCGCTTGCGGATGCAGCTTCTTGATCAATTCGGAGAGATAAGCCACGCCGCGACGGTTGGCTGTCCAGCAGCTCATGCCAAAGACATCAGCATCTAACTCCTGAATCACCTCTTCGACTCTTGTCCAGGCCCACGAAGACAGATTGAATATCTTGACTTGATGACCTCTTTCAATGGCTTCCGAGCCAAGGGTTAATAGGCCATAAGGCAATTGATAAAAATCAGCATCCAGGTCTCCTTCGGCATATTCAGCAGGAGGACCTTCTGCGGCAAAGGGCAGCACCTCATCAGGGAGGGGTATTTTCCATGGGGGTGGGTAGAGCAGGGCGATTTTCATGATCTTCGAGGAGGACAACCGTCCGTTGAGCTGGGCTCCAGGCGGACAGATCGTAGAAGAGTGTCCGTCGCCCGGCCTCGGTTGTTGTAGCGAAGGAGCCTAAAAAAACGACATTTTGGCGAATTTTCCGCAAAAATTTCACAAAAAAAGCTTTTGGCACGCGCCCTGCATAGTCACCAGATGATGAGAAGTGCAGAATCAATATTAGTTGCCTACGATGGCAGCCCAGCAAGTGAACGCGCTCTCAAAGCAGCCGTTCGCCAAACAAGCACATTATCCCAGGGGGTGATCCATGTGGTCTCTCTTGTCGAACCAGTGGGAGGACGCTTGCTGATGCCTGACGGACGACTCTATGAGCGCTGGGCAGCTCTCGACTGCCTACGCCTGACCGTAGCCGAGCTGGTAAGAGCATGGGGCAATAAAGCACCCGGCGTCAGTCTTGCGGCCCATCTTCGCAGTGGGGAACCGGTCATCACCATCTTGCAGTTGGCCGAGAAGCTCAACGTCGACCTCGTCCTCGTCGGCGAAAGCGACACCGCCATGCACGGTGAGCTGAGCCCGATCAACCGTGAATTGCTCCGCCTCTCCAGCCGCCCGGTGCGGGTTGAAGTGCCAGCTGGTCACCTACCAACAAATTTTGGCGCCATTTCCTCTCGCCCACTCTTCTCCCTTCGCCAAACCGCTCGAGGCATGAAGTCTGCTTTACCCACGAATCACAAGACTCTACCGCCCTCCCTTCAATAAACTTAGGAAAACCGCGCCTCGACGGACGTTCTTTGCCGGGTTATTCCTGGAAGAATGAAAAGGGCGTCGTTCTATTGGCTTCTACCAATACTCTTGGCCATTCTTGCCTTGATCATGGGAGCCGTTGTGGAACGGCGCATTGCAAGCATTCAGAAGAATGAGCTCCGAGAAGAACTCGAAACCCTGCGGGATAGCAATGTCGAGGCGTTGAAGGAATGGCTCCACTCGCAACAGCTCACTGCCTTGCGCGCGGGCTACGATGAGGGTGTTGAACAAGCCGCGCGTCAGCTAATTGAACTGAGCGAAGCACCGGACCAGAACTTCGAGGAGCTCTTCGATTCCGATGCACAAAAAGCATTGAACCGTGCTTTGGGGAATACGCTGCAGCATTGGGAAGTCGAGGGGTATTACCTGATTGCAGGTGATCGAGTCATAGCTGGAACGACCCAAGCCTTTTTAGGCACGCGACTGAGCCAAGCGAGTCTGCGCGCTTTCAAACGAGTCCTGGCCGGGGAGACAGTTGTTGTTCCCCCCGCCTATGTGACCTTGGGTCGAATCCCTGAAAAAAATCCATTGATGTGGGTCGCAGCCCCAGTCCACGACGGGAATAACCAGCCGATTGCTGCCCTAGCTTTCCAATTAGACCCTCAGAAATCCTTCACTCGCATCCTGCGTACCGCTCGCTTAGGAGACAGTGGTGAGACCTACGCTTTTGATCGCTCAGGACTCCTCCTCTCTCAGAGTCGATTCGATGATCAATTGAAAAAGGTGGGACTCCTCACAAGT
>JAKVCH010000236.1 GCA_022447485.1 Polyangiaceae bacterium
TTACCTTGAGCGGGCATTTGAACGTTGGCAAAATGTTGAATGTCCGGAAGGAGGACAGCCGCAATTTTTAGTCACGAACCTCGGCGAGGTTGTCTGCAACCGGCAACACACCACCTGCGGCGGCCGGGCTGAAAACGTGACAACGGTCATGTTTCACGATGAAAGTTGGCCCGATGATTATCCGCAGAGCGCGGCAGCCCAAACGGCAGTGATTGCCGATCTTGAGACTGGAAATGTGATCGATGCGGACCTTGAGATTAATTCCGAAAACTTCCATTTTCGCCTGGAGCAGGATGCTAAAGAAGAAAGCGTTTCCCTCGAGGTCGTTCTTGCCCATGAAATTGGCCATCTACTTGGCATCGCTCACAGTGATCAGCCTGGCGCATTGATGTTTCCTTATCATCTCGAGCGCGCAGATGATCAGTTAAGTGTCGATGATATTGCAGCTGTTTGCGCGCTTTACCCGCCTGGAGATAGGACCCTGGATTGTCGCCAAACTGCCCCAGCCTACGACGGGTGCCCAGCCGAAGACTTGCCCACCGATGAGCTCTGTGCCGCAGAAACACCTGCCGCAGAGGATGTTTCTGCTAGCAACGAAGACTCGGAATGGGAAACCGATCCTTCCGTCAACGATGGGGCTCAAGAGAAGCAGGAAAATAGCGCTCAGACAGCGAGCGGTTGTTCCTATGGAGTGATGTATCGCCGACGGGCGCCATGGATAATTTATCTGCTGCTCTCCACCCTGCTGTTCTTCCGAAGATTCAGGGTCCAGCCCTTTTCAACTGAATAAATACTCAACGCGCACCATGGGCAACGCGCCCAGGGGGTGTCCGTGAGGACACTACCAACCTCAAACAGCCGCAAGCTATGCCCGCGCCCGACACGGGACGAGGCGTACTAGCTTGAGAGCCAGGGGCTTCGCGAAAGTTTCGTGTCGAAATTTTCAGGAGACCCTCAATGAAACCTAAATTTATCTCATCAATCGCGCTGATCGGCCTGTCCGCCGCAGCTCTCCCAGCCGTCGCCCAGGTAAGTGGCGGCTCTGGCACCCTTGTTCAGCTCGAAGGCAACGCCGGCTTTCAATTCTACAACACTTTTCCCGAACCCATCACAGAAATTCGAATTGACAGTACCTCAAACAACATTACGCCAGACCGTACTTCCTTTGCCCTGACCGATCTGAGCTCAAGCACAGGCGGAACCTACGATCTCGCTCTTCTCACGGGCTCTGTTGATGTCCCCGTCAATCACGACCTGACCGCCACCGCGAAATTCGATGGTGGCCGCGATATCTACCATTTTCGTCAGCAAGGAACGCCAACAGAAACGCCGAATGTTTTCGCAGACACGCCCCTAGCGAATATCGACTTTCTGGAGTGCTCCAGCAACGTCACCGTGCGTTTTGTGAGCGACGCAGCTGAAACACCAGAAGATGTGGAATACGTTATCGTTAAGTCCTACAGCGATACTGCGCCGCCCACTCAGGTTTATAATGGCTCGTGGCAAGCATACACATCAAAGTCGAATACCAGCCAAGAGGCCTTCCCGGTTGCCGGAGATAACCGTTTCCACAAGATAGAAATCGACTTTAACTATCAAGGCATCCGTTTTAATCAGGAAAGATTCATCAACGTTGGTTGCGCGAGCGACCATGATATCGTGATTCGCCTTGATGAGCTTCCTCTACCTGATCGTGATGGGGTAGTGATTGGCGAGCTCGATCTCGTCGGCGAAAACGAAGACGCCAACTCTTATATGTATGCGAACTCTGGGCCATTTGCAGCCTCGGGCTCCGACACGGTGATCCCTGGCTTCGGTGCCTGGGTAATTGAGAACTTGATCGCCTCTGATTACGACGGAGGCAGCGTTCCTTATACTTTCTTCAGCCAGATGGACTTTCTCAACGCCTGGGGTCAGCAGTACTTCCGCACTCCTGATTATAGCGCGCCCGTTTCAGGAACCGAGACCACCGATCTAGGTGATACCTTTGTCATGACTCGTTCGCAGATTACCGGCCAGGTGAACCTGACGACGACTGAGCGCTGTGCGGCCCAGCTCGTCGGCCAAAATTCAACCATCCGCCTGAGGAGCGAGGGAACCGGTGGAGTAAGCGCAAGAGGCGCTGCCCAACAGACGATCTCTCCTGTCGCAACTCTTGATGGAGTCAATTCTTCGATAGACGGTGCCTACGGCCTTTCAATCGGCGTGCCCAACGATGAAACAGGGACATGGCGACATTCGTTCTACAGCAATAGCTACGACCAAAGTACACTCGATCTGCGCAACTACTACAAACTGAAAACGACAGCAGCTCAGAGCTTGGAAATCCCCGCTGGCACGGTGAAGCATGTCCCTGTCAATCATTGTGTGATTGACGTTCAAGCTGAAATCGCGATCAACGAGGATACCGACACGGGCACGACCTTCCGGGCCCCGGTGATGGACTTTGAGACTCTTGATTCAAGCCAAGGGTATACGGTCACGGGACAAGCGAAGGGAACACCCCGCAGCAGCGACGCTCCCGGGACTTTTGGCTTAGTTCCTGGTTGCATTCCAGCGGGAGCTTATGAATTCGATACACGAGTGACGGCTACCAGCCCGGACGGTGTTGAGAGCTTCCCTCAGCTACGAGTTGAAAATGCCGATTTACCTTGTGGTGCAATTGTGCGTCCTTTCTACGTGGTCCTCGGTTCAGAGGCTTGTCCGAATAACGATTACGACGAATTACCCTTCGACCTCGACATCATTTCACTCGGTGGTGGTGGTCGAGCGGCACGAGCCTGGGCTGAAGTAAACGGCGGCGTGGGTATGGGTGGCCTTACATTTGATCTCTGCGGTGGAACTGAAGCCGCATGTCCAGACGAACCCGAGTTTGAAATGCCCTTTAGCGTCGACACGACAACCCTAGCTCAATGCGGCAATACGGTTGAAATCTTCGTGTTGGCTGAATCGGGTGAGCTTTCGGAATCGAGTCCCCTCGACTTCGCCTACGAGAAGATTGAGCCATCGGGCCCCGGTTGTAATGACGTTCAACTAACTCTCGGCGGCAACGCCACTGCGTCATTTAATATTGATGCGACGGCTGACCAACTCAATGAGTGCGGCATTGGAGAAAATACTCCTCCCCTTTGCACTCTGCATGACTCTGACTGGAACCGCACGCTGATCGAAGAAGTCGCAGACGGCCAGACCCTGGAATTGGCAGCTGGCACCTATCAGGGCCAATGCCACGTAGATACAGCTTGCGGTTATCGCACCTGTTCATGGACCACGACCGTAACCGAGTAATCTCGCTGAACTTCGAGCATAGAAAGACTAAAAAAATGACTTCATTCTACTCAAAACTAGCTCTTGCAGCTGCCCTTAGCTCTACTTTAGCATCAGCGTGTAGTGTTAATAAAACGGATGGCTCGGCACCTCATGGTGCAGAGGCTGAAAATCAAAGCGCCGATTCTTCTGCCCTTGCCACTCTGAATGCCTCCAACGCCCTGGGCCGTGTGAATGCTGCACTCAGCGTACCGGAAGAGGCGAAGCATGACGTGGCCCTGGCGCAATTTAGCGTCGTGCCTCAAGACGGTGAGTGCGGGGATACGCCCGTTGCTCAAACCACTGCTGCAGTCGAAACCGAGACCTTGCACTCGGGTGTCGACCTGGCAAACGACAGTGGCTATCAAGCCTTCGTCGACGGGCTGATGACCTTGCCTCCCGGCGAATACAAGGTTTGTGTTCAACCACTCCAGGCCAATGGTTCGCCAAGTGAAGTGTGCGCCGCTGCCGAAAGCACGGCCACGGTCTTCCCCGAAGTCACGACGGAGATCACCATGATCTCTCAGTGTAGCGGAAATCCAAACGGTGCTCTTGATGTGATTACTGTATTCAATGATCCACCTTTGATCACCAATATCGATATCGCCGAGAGTAAGTTCATCCTAGCTTGTGAGGTGGCAACCTTCACCGTAGCAGCTGAAGATCCGAACGGTGATGCTTTGACCTATGTTTGGCAACAGACTGCTGGGCCTGCAACGGGCTCATTGGTTGGCGACGGCACATCTGCAACTTATGCCCCTTCCGAAGCAGGGGTTTATGAGTTCCAGGTAACAGTGACCGACGTACATGGTGCCTCAACTTCCCTCACCTTCCCTCTTTACGTTTCAGAATCCGACGACAGCTGTGCTTTACCTTGCCCCGACGGAACCGTCGAGGCGGCAGGCTATTGCTGGGTGCAAGCTGAAGCTTTGGAAGATGGTATCGCATCTTGTGCACGCTTCGATCTTGTTGGTGGTGCAAGCTACGTTGAATCCTTTGCCTGGACTCCAGAGGTGATGGACGAAGTAACGACCGCATGGGGTTGCACAAATATTGGGGATCAGGGCTGCTGTCAGTCTCAGCTCTTCATCGATGTGGCTACCAATGAATGCTACACTCACGGGTTTTTCTCGGAGACAAATCAACCCTTCACCAATGGCATCACTCGTCCTGGCTACACGACAGCGATCCACGCTTGTCAGCGTCCTGCGAATTAATCGTAGAGCTGACCGAAAAGGAAAGGCAACGAGTGTGACTCGTTGCCTTTCTCTATTTTGTGCCACAAGAATCACTCTCTGCTCGAGCGCCGGTATCGCTCAGGCCCTCGTTTATCTTTCCATCGATTCCAGCATCGCAACCATTGCAGCGTTTGCGGAAAGAGAGCTGACCCTGGGGATGCCAGGCGCTTTACCCTCGGAATGTTGCGGCCTAGCTTGGAGTTCATGAACAGATCGGCCCTCCCCCTGCTTCTCTATTTCGCAGCTTGCCTTTCTTGCTCGAACGCCACTGGTGATGCGCCGCGCTCTCCTCACGGCGTGAAAAATGCTGAGAGCGCGCCAGCTGAACAGCAAGCCATCCTTCGTTCAAGAGGGGCCGACGCACCGGACCCACTGATGCCTCCGGCTTCGCCCGCAGCTTCCAAAGAAGTGCCTGATCCAGTCCCGCAGGCGGAAACGAAAATTGAGTCAGTTGTCGCTTCGCCCTTTCGCCTTGTGCTCGATGGCTCCTCTGGCACGCTGATGCGACACCAGGGTCACAAAATCTACAGCGGGCAAGAAGGCATTTTTGATATAACAACAGGAGAGAGCCTGGCGAGCTGCAGCTTTGCAGACGGCTACCTCCTGCAGGGGAAGTCGCTCTTCTTCGCAGCGCGAATGAGCCCCTACAGCGCGTGTCCAGACGAACCCTATCTGCTCGAACAGGTGGGAAAAAAATGGCAACTCCGCAAGTTCATTGATGCCCACGATTTGAAAATTGACGAGTGGGTCTCGGGCACAAACATCGCCGCAGTCGTTCCTTACCGGGCGGGCCCCCCCTGGGGCTATGAGCTCGTGCGTGTAGGCGGTGGTAGGCTCCCACCTCAGCCCCAACGAGGCGCGTCGCATCCGCCCATCAGCGACCAGAAGTGTTATTCTGAACTCCAACGACCGCAGCGCCTCCATG
>JAKVCH010000237.1 GCA_022447485.1 Polyangiaceae bacterium
TTGCCAGAATCACTCGCTGAGCTTCGACAGCTACATCACGCAGGCGACGGTCATCTAAGTCTTCTTCGCCATGCTCGAGGGCATCAATGAGCATATCTTCAATCTCATCTTCACTGAGGCCATAAGAAGGCTTTACTTCGACCTCTTGCTCAATACCCGTCGTCAATTCTTTTGCATTGACCGTGAGCAGGTTATTCTCATCCACATGAAAATTCACCTCCAAGCGAGCGATACCCGCTGGCATCGGAGGAATCCCCCGCAGGCTAAACCGTGCTAAAGAGCGACAGTTTTCGGCGAGTTCTCTTTCACCCTGTACAACGTGCAATTCAAACCCAGTCTGATTATCTGCATAGGTGGTGAATGTAGAACGGGCACCAGCTGGTATGGTGGTATTTCGAGGCAGAATCTTATCGATCCCACCACCCATCGTTTCAACACCCAAAGAGAGAGGTAAAACGTCCAGTAAAAGAACGTCTTCAGCCTCACCGCTTAAGGCAGCTGCCGTCATTGCGGCTCCGTAAGCGACAACCAAGTCTGGATCAAGATCAGTCAAAGGCTCTTGGTCAAAGAAGCCTTTCACATAATCTCTCACCGCCGGCATCCTCGTCGAGCCACCGACTAAAATGACACCATCGAGATCTGCTTTCGTCAGCTGCGCGTCCCGCAATGCGCGACGACAAGCCCTTTCGGTCTTTCTTAGTAAAGGCAAGGAGAGCTCAGCCAATGAAGAGCGCTCTAAACGGAAGCTTTGAACGCCTCCTCCCTTCACAGGCACCTCGACCTCGACAACTTCTCGCTCGGTAAGACCGTGCTTGAGCGAACGAGCCGCCTCCACTGCTAAAGCCCGCACCTCCGCGGGAATAGCTCCATCGACCTCAAAGCCCATCACTGGAAGAAGCTCTCGCACGAGAAGCTGATCGATATCGTCTCCGCCGAGGGCACTATCGCCTCCAGTGCTTTTTACCTGGAAAACCCCGTCGTCCAATTCCAAAATTGTGATATCGAAGGTCCCGCCGCCGAGGTCGTAGACGGCAAACTTTCCGCTGGCACCTTTATCCAGGCCGTAGGCCACTGCAGCAGCCGTGGGCTCGTTCAACAGACGCAGGACCTCTAACCCAGCCAACTTCGCAGCATCTCGCGTTGCCTGACGCTGGGCATCGTCAAAATAGGCTGGCACTGTGAGAACCACGCCACCGATATTCGTTAATTGATCGACAGCACTTTGTTTCAGGCTTTTCAGGATTTCGGCGCTCACTTCAATCGGCGAAACCTTTCTCTCTTCTCCTAAATCAAACCGAACAACCCGACCATCATCACTATCGTCGGGTATCGCCAACTTCATCGAAGAGGGCACAACACTCATCTCGGCATAACTACGGCCTAGATAGCGCTTAGCACTGGCGATAGTCTTTTCTGGCTCCCGCGTGAGAAAACTCTTCGCCGTGCGACCAACAACAACACTCCCGTGGCTCCCATAATGAACAACACTGGGCAAAAGACCGGTGCCGTCACAAGTCGTCAAGGCAACAGGACGTTCATCGCGAAGAACTGCTAGCGCCGAGTGGGTCGTTCCTAAATCGATGCCCACCGCTAAGGGCGCGGCCATCGGGTCAAAAATATCGAGAAGCATCGCTTTAGATCTCTTCCAATTCATCGAGGCTCGCATCAGCCTCTTCAAAAAATCGCCTTAAGTACCGTAAAACACTCAAGTGGTGATAAGCACGCTCAACCTCTTCGGCGGCCAAATCTTGCCCAGACTCCGCCGCTGCCCCGAGCCGCTCAAAGACGACCTCGAGTTGTCCAAGGCTTATCTTCTCTTCGCCTCTCGTCAGCTCGACCAGCTTTTCCAGGCTATCAATATCAGCTTGCTGAGTCAGTGTTCGCAAGCGCTCTCTCTTCTCCATCATCTCCATTAACAATGCCGGAGAAGCTGGCGGATGCTGCTCTTCCTCCGTCGAAACGCCGTAGTGGCTTAAGAGCAGCTCCCCTCGTTGTACTGGGTTCTTTAAAATTCGAGCAGCTTCATTAATTGCTATTGCCCGGTTTAATGCAGCTCTTCGCTCCGCCGGAGAGGCATGACTAAAACGATCGGGATGAAGAGCTGCACTGAGATCACGATGACGCAGCTCTAGCTCTTGCGCCGAAAGCGCAAAGTGATGCTCGAAGCCGAGCAATTGGAAAGGGTCGGACAATTTTCTCTTACTTCACGGTGAAAGAGTGTCCGCAACCGCAGCTTGTCGCCTCATGGGGGTTCACGAATTTGAAACCCTGAAACATCAAGGTTTTTTCATAATCGAGAACGCTCCCCGCAAGGTAAACAAGACTCTTTTTGTCGACATAAAAGACAATGCCATCCTTCTCGTACGCATAATCACGAGCACGAGGAGGCTTGTCTTCGTATTGAATCACGTAGCTGAAACCGGAACAGCCTCCGCCTTTAATTCCCAAGCGAATCGCTGCATCGGTTGAGCCACGCTTTTCGAGTTTTGTGCGCGCATAAGCCGCTGCAGAGGCGGAAATAGCCATGCCCTTTTTCGGGGCACGAGCCAAAGCCGCATCGAGCTCTTCTCCTCGAATTTTCGACACCAAATCTCTCGCCCCCTCTCCTCCAGGAGAGGATGCCGTAGTTTGAGCTGTGGATGCCTGGGGAGACGAACTCTCCATCATTCCTCTCCGTCGAGAGCAGCCTTGGCGGCTTTCTTCTTTCGGAAGTCTTCAATGGCGCTCTTGATGGCATCTTCAGCAAGTACAGAGCAATGGATCTTTACCGGTGGTAGGGAAAGCTCCTCGGCAATCTGGCTATTCGACAAAGCCTCTGCCTCTTCAATTTTCTTTCCTTTAATCCACTCCGTGGCCAAGGACGACGAAGCAATCGCTGAACCGCAACCAAAAGTTTTGAACTTCGCTTCTTCGATCACACCTTCGTCACTCACGCGAATCTGCAAGCGCATAACATCGCCGCACGCTGGTGCACCAACGAGGCCAGTGCCAACGCTTTCGTCCGTCTCTTGGAGACTCCCGACGTTGCGAGGGTTTTCATAATGGTCGATGACTTTATCACTGTAGGCCATGATTGTTTTCCTATCTTATTGAGGGGGAATTCTATGCTGCGTGACGGCTCTCAAGCGGCCGTCCCATGAAAAAAAACGAGATTAATGACCAGCCCATTCAATCGACTTTAAGTCAATTCCCGACTTATACATTTCGAAGAGTGGTGACATATCGCGAAGTCGCTGCACCTTGTCCACCATAAGATCTGCGACAAAGTCGACTTCTTCCTCGGTATTGAAGCGCCCTAGCCCAAAACGGATAGAAGAGTGAGCGAGTTCGTCGTCGAGCCCCATTGAGCGCAATACGTAACTCGGTTCCAGGCTGGCGCTAGTGCAGGCAGACCCACTGGAGACAGCGACGTCTTTGATCGCCATCATCAATCCTTCGCCTTCGACGAAAGAGAAAGAAAGGTTGAGGTTTCCAGAGAGTCGATGCTCAGGATGACCATTCAAAACGACCTCTTCGAGTCGCTCAGAAATGGAGCGATGCAAACGTTCTCGCAGAGAGATGAGCCGGATATTCTCTTCTGCTCCTTCTGCCATCATAATTTCTGCTGCGCGAGCAAAGCCAACAATACTCGAGACATTAAGAGTACCAGACCGATTGCCGCGCTCATGCCCACCACCATCCATCTGAGCAGCCAGACGGACTCGAGGACGCTTGCGGCGAACATAGAGCAGACCGACACCCTTTGGACCGTAGATTTTATGAGCCGTTACCGACGCAAGATCAACGTTCATCTCCTGGACATTAAAAGGTGTTTTGCCCACACCCTGAACGGCATCTACGTGAAAAAGAACGCCTTTCTCTCGGGTGATCTTCCCAATCTCCTTGATGGGTTGAATTGTGCCCACTTCGTTATTGGCAAGCATCACAGAAACGAGAATCGTCTTGTCTGTTATCGCTGCACGTACATCTTCGGGGTTGACTCGACCTTGCGGGTCGACCGGTAAGTAGGTGACCTCGAAGCCCTCTTTTTCAAGACGCTTACACGAGTCCAGGACAGCCTTATGCTCAATCACTGTCGTAATAATGTGATTACCCTTGGACTTGTAGTATTCTGCGGCGCCCTTCAGCGCGAGGTTATTGCTCTCGGTCGCTCCTGAAGTAAAGACAATTTCTTTCCCTGACTCAGCTCCAAGGAACTGAGCCAATACCTCGCGCGCGTCTTCAACTGCCGCCTCAGCTTCCCAACCATAGCGGTGTGTTCGACTCGCGGCGTTACCATAGACTTTTGTGAAATAGGGCAACATCGCATCGAGAACCCGAGGGTCCATCTGGGTCGTTGCGTTGTTGTCCATGTAGATAGGTAGTTCAAGTGTCATGAATGGGCCTCGGTTGCATCTGATAAAGTGGAATGAGTGATTCTATGTGTGGGGAAAAAGAAGTCCTTACTCGAGCGGAGACGCATCAAGAGACGAAGGTACACTTCTTTTCTGAGCCTGAATGGGCTGAGACTGAATGGGCTGAGACTGAATGGGAGAATTGTGACGACGCGGAGTACTAGCAGATCGATGGTGATAAGCACCTGCAACCAGCGCAGGCGCAACAGGTTGATCGCCATGGCTGCGACAGCTGAGGCAAGCATCAGCGTGAGTGCCTTCGGCACAGGCGCTTTCACAAGCCCCCAGGTACACTAAGCTAGAGTGCAATTCTCGCTCCAATCGCCTCAATTCAGCGAGCTTTTCACGAACGGCCTTCAGCTTTTCGTTGTAAACGAGCGAGAGAGACGCAGCCGCCTCTTTCGCCGACGATGCCAAGTGATGTTGCTCAACGATATCTTGGAGGTCCGGTAAGGAAAAACCAATGGATTGCATTTTCGAAATCCAGCGCACCCGCTCGACTGAGCTTTGATCGTAAAGCCGGTAACGCCCTGCTGAACGGTCGACAGGCTCCAGTAGCCCCATTTTCTCGTAAAGATGCAGAGCGCGCACGGTTTTCCCCGTAACCCGGGCCAATTCACCGACCTTCAAGGATTCTTTGGCCTCTGAGCCATCATTGGCCTGCATGTGCGCGGACGTTTCGGTCGATTTGAATGAGGGCGATTGGCTCAGCGAATCCATGTTCTTTCTGGACTCTTTTGCCGAGGTTTTCTTCCTTCGCCTCGGTGAACCGACTTCGCCTTTCGACACAGCTTCGCCTTTCGACACAGCTTCGCCTTTCGTCACAGCTTCGCCTTTCGACACAGCTTCGCCAGGGAGTGAACCGAGCGGCTCAGCACTTCCCGAGGAAAGAATGGCGAGATGACGACGATGAACAGACATGCTGCAGATACTCAGTAAAGCCAGCTACAAAAAACCGCTCTAGCGATTTTGGTGCTGCTGAAATCTAAAACCGTGCCGGCAAAAGGACTAAACCTAACCCTTACGTGCACGTTAGAGTTATAGCTGA
>JAKVCH010000238.1 GCA_022447485.1 Polyangiaceae bacterium
ATTTTTCAGCTCGAAAAAGATCAAAAAACTGAACTCGCCCTGCTCGTCTTTCCCTGGCAAGGAGTGCACAGAAACGACTTTGAACAACTACTTCGTTCCGTCCGAGCACGGAAAGATCGGGGCCCTCGCCTACCTTTCGCCATGGCTGCCTTTCACCCCAATGCAACCCTGAACAGAAAGAACCCCGAGCAAGCCATCCCCTTCTTTCGGCGGAGCCCTTTTCCATTGATCCAGGCAGTACGCAGCGAAAGTTTAGAGAAGTTAGATCCAAGTCAGGGAGAAGGCACTTCCTTTATTGACGTTGATTCGCTCAATCTCGTGGGCTTGGCTCAAGACTTTCGACAACAGAGAAAGAAATCACTGCGCAGGAAGGTCACGGAAGCCAATTTTCAGGCAGGAGAAAAGTCCGATTGGAAGATAGCCTCAACCATCGAGGCGATCCACCGAGAACGGGATCAACTCTGGGAGCGACTCGACCACAAAGTACCTCCAGAATGGCAGGTCGTATGAAGGAATACCCGATTGAATTCGATCGCTACTCGCTCCGTGCAGGAGATAAATTTTCCACCGTTCGACTCGACCTCAGCCTTGGTCCGGGAGAAATTCTTTTCCTAAAAGGCAAGCTGGGCACTGGAAAATCACTTCTTGCCGAGGCAATCGCCGGCATTCAACGGCCTGGCGTTTCTTCTCAAGGGCGAATCAAGCTGCACAAGGATACGACCATCGGGTTTCGTGCTCAAGATGCACGATTGATGGTTCTTTCCACAGATAGAGTGAGTTCCTTACTCCATCCTCCATTTGATCAAAGGAAATCAGAATTTTATGAAGAGCTTGCCCTCCAATGGAATCTCGACTTGCAGAGAATAAGCGGCCTTCGCTATCGAGAACTTTCCACGTCGGAGCGGATTCTCTGCTTGACGGCTCAAGTATTCCAGCCGTCAACTCGATTGATCGTTGTTGATGGTTTCTCTGAATCACTTTCTTCCTGGCAGCGAAAGCTGATGAAAGAGGCTATTCAGAAAAAACAAGAGGCCGGAGCAGCGCTGATCATCACCGATAGAAATCCGCCACCTCGAGAGCTTGAGATTTCCCACCTCGTCCAGTGTCAGCAGTCAGAGCCCGAAACTCTCGCACTCTCTCTTGCTCGCCCCCCTTCCAAAGGAAGAGCTCGGCACGCCCACCCACTTTTGGAACTCGATCGCGCGAGAATCAAGCTAGGTAGAAATAGAATTCTGAAGCGTTCCCGCTCTCTGCCTGTCTTAAATCGAGCATCCCTTTACCTGCGCCATGGCGAGGTCCTCGCCCTCTTAGGTCCCCAAGGATCGGGTAAATCGACTTTGCTCGAAGCGGTCGCAGGCCTCCATCGAGTCCAATCCGGTCGCATCCTATTTAATGGCCGCGATATGACTCACGCTACCGGACGTCGCTTGAAGAAATTGCGCAAAAGCGTCCAGCTTATCTTTCAAGATGCAGCACAAATATTAGCGCCAGACCGGACAGTGCTGATGCTGCTGGAGCAAGCTATACGCCTGAGCGATGCATCGTCGACTCCCGTCGAACATTTCATAGAAAGGGTCGGGCTCTCCGCTAAGCTGCTTCATGCAAGTGCCGGAGAGCTCAGCGCCGGCGAAGCTCAACGCGTCGATTTGGCGCGAAGTTTGGCGGTCGATCCAACATTATTATTGTTCGATGAACCACGAGTTGCAGGTGTCGATTCCGATGATGGGGTGTTGGCATCAACGATTCGTGGATTTGCCCAAGGCTCTTCGGCTTGCCTTCTGGCAACAAGCGACCCAGGGGTTGCTCGTGCCCTGGCAGATCGCATCGCCGTGATCTACGCAGGGAAAATCATCGAGCTCGGCCCCACAAATCAAGTCTTACAATCGCCAGGCCACCCAGCAACCTACGAGTTGCTCGCTCAGAAGCGCTTGCCACTACGACAACAAGAAGATGCCTCTGGCTGCTTCTATGCCTCAACCTGTCCCCAAAGACAGATTCCCCAATGTGATGAAAGAGAGCCAGCTCTCGCTCCTCTCCCGCAAAAGCGGAGTCGACAGGGGAATCAGCGTGTCGCCTGTTACTTCCCCCATCACACTCACCCTCTCCCGAAATAATCACGGACAGAGGAGTGGAAACTGGCTAATTAAAGAACGCGATGCATCCAGCCGTGGCTATCGGCCACTTGACCATGCTGAATCGCCAACAACTGTTCACGAACCTTCGTAGCAACCGGACCGGTTTCTCCTCCGTGAATCAAGAAGTCACCGTCCTTCGACTTCACTTCTCCGACGGGAGTCACTACCGCTGCGGTACCGCAGGCAAAAACTTCACTCAGCGCACCGGTTTCAACGTCCCTTTTCCAATCTTCGACGCTGATAGTGCCTTCGGTTGCCTCCCAACCAAAGTCGCGAGCAATGGCAAGAATCGAATCTCGCGTCACGCCAGGTAGAAGGCTTCCAGTTAAGGCTGGGGTGACAATCTTCGTCTTGCCGCCATTCGTGTAGACGAAGAATAGATTCATGCCGCCCATTTCTTCGACATACTTTCTCTGAAAAGCATCGAGCCAAACGACCTGATCACAACCTTTTTCTTTTGCGGAACGTTGGGCCACGAGACTGGCAGCATAATTTCCCGCACATTTAGTGTGGCCCGTGCCACCAGGAGCAGCGCGGATGTACTCAGTACTGATCCAGACACTCACCGGTTTGATTCCCCGAGGAAAGTACGCCCCCGAAGGTGAACCAAATAACAAAAAGAGATATTCTTTGGCTGGACGTACACCTAAGCCAGCCTCTGTCGCGATCATCAGAGGACGCAAGTAGAGGCTTTCACCTACATTCGGTGGAACCCACTCGTTTTCCTGGCGAATTAATAAGTCTGCCGCCTCGACAAAGAGCTCGACAGGCATTTCAGGCATCGCTAAGCGCCGAGCTGAAGTTTGAAATCGAAGAGCATTTGCCTCCGGTCGAAATGTAGAAATACCGCCGTCATCTTGCCGGTAGGCCTTAAACCCTTCGAAGATTGCTTGGCCATAATGCAGAACAGACGCAGCAGGATCGAGCTGAATCGGCTGGTAGGGAACAATTTTTGCGTCGATCCAGCCCTGGCCATCCACGTAACGCACTCGAGCCATATGCTCAGTGTAAATGCGACCAAATCCCAAATCAGCCATGGCCGCAGCGCGTTGCTGCGAGGTAGCTGGATTCTCCACAGGCTGAATTTCAAAGGCACTCGGGTTCATAGCAGAGAGGCGCTGCATACCACGAAGCGCGGCGCTGTCATTAGCTTCGTGCTCGAATCCCTCGTCTTTCGCCGAATCATCGAAAAAAGCAGCACTTCACTCGGTTCTTTCCCTGGAAACGTCGAGGCTGATTCTCCTGGCTACCCAGGGCCTTCAGCAGCTGAGTCTTGGCAAACTAGTTCTTCTAAACGACTGCTCAACCCCTCCGGTCGTGCAACGATCACCCTAGCTGCCCCATTTCCTCGCACAGCGCCGGTTGCTGGCACTTCCGTACTCCAAAGAGGCTGCCCTCGGTGAAATTCGGGCTCCCAGATCAACTCTCCCGGCCCCTGGTGCCACCGAAGGCGATAGAGCCCCGCCTGCTTCGACCCAAGATAGACCTCAAGCTCTTCGCCACGCGAGAGGACTTCCGGCGCGCCAGCATCGAAATCCACCTCAAAAAAATGAAAGGACTGTTGCGCTCCGCCCTCATCAAGCGATGCTAATCTCAGGTGCATCTCTTGACCATCGAGTCCGAGCTGCGGCTGACGCCAGGCGACCACGAGGCGCCCTTGGGTATCAACCTCTGCATCATAGGTTAAAATCGATTCCGGCATGCCACTCAGGGAAAGTGGCTCCGTCAGCGCTTGACCATTTTTATCTAATTTTACGCCCCAAATCGAGGCCGGCGCTTCGCTCACTAGACCTTGATCATGCGCAGAGCGACGGTCAGGCAGCTTTTCATAAACAAGATAGGTCAGCCAATAGCCACCTTTCCGTTGGAAAATTCGCGGCTGATCCGAGTCTTGAGAAACCGCGCCCAAATCGAGAGTGTTCCCCAAAGCGACAAGACCGTCCAAGGAGACTCTCCGACCCGCAACCCGGCTCCGCGCACTGCCCAGACGGGGCTCATCCCATACAACCAAAAACTCATCCTTTTTTGGCCCTAGGGCAAGCGAGGTGGCGAGCGATACATCACGTCCCTGCAGCAAAGAGGCTCCCCAAACTAGCTGGGCATCAGCACCTTGACCGTCGAGACGAGCAAACTGCATCTCCAGGTTTCCCGCATCACTTGAGAGCTTCATCGCAACCCAGCCATCGCTAAGCCCCAGCAGCTGCGGCGCCTCAGTCTGGCCGTAGACAAGACCCAATTCAAACAAGGTCCAATCGGTCTTCACGAGGCCAGCAACGTATACCCGAGACTCTTCACCCGGCACTAGTAGCGGCAGCGCCCAACCCTGCCCCCAAGGCACAGCCGACCCTAACTCTGTAGGAGACCCAGAAAGCTCTGGGGGCAGAGGTAGGCGCTGTGATGCGCCCTCGCCCAGCCTGCGACAACGGCGTGAATCGGGCCATCGCAAAGGAGGTGGGTCAGCGGGTTCAGCAGCTTCTTCCAAGACAAGTCGACTCTGCGGCGTCTCACTCTCGCAACGACAACCAGAAAAGAACAGACTCAAAGCTAAACAGGCAATTATTCCCAGCATCTGGCCACAAAAGCCCTCAAAAACACCAATTCGCTTCATGAACTTTTATCCATGGTAGCGGAGGCTGCGCCCCGCGCCCAGTCGCGCTATTGCCTTAATACGGGAGGACCCACTAGGCTTCTGCATCGAGGGCACCTCTGAGCGCTCGCTATCACTCTTCTCCGCAGACGAAAACCAGACTGAAAAGAAATATTCTGTCATTTCTCTCAGCCTCGCTATGGCAAAAACCCATCCAACTCGCCCCTACGCGCCAAACGCAGCTCTGCGCAGTCTCTACAAAAAATATTTTGAGAGAATTCGCGTCGATCCTGCCTGGGCTGAAAAAGTTCGAGAGTTAAGTCGCCATGGTTCTGTGCTCTACGTCCTGCCAAACTTAAATTGGTTAGACTTTGTCGCGCTCGACTACCTAACCAAAAGGCATGATCTGCCCCCCCTACTTTTCGCCAACGATCTGGGTCTTTGGCTGCTCAACCCCCAGGGGCCCAATGTCCCCGGCCAGGGTCTGCTGAATATGCTGATCCCTCAAATGCGTCGCAACCCGGAGGCGCAACTCCGAGCGGCCGTTGAATCGGACGGTAGTGCTGCTCTCTTTTTAAAACGCCCCCCCTCGGTGCTCGATGCCGCTGTTGGTGCAACGGGACGCCGTGGCTTACAAGAAGGTGACGAGCTCGTTCGAGAGATTTTCAAGATCCAAAGAAGTGGCCAGCGAAATATTATTTTGATGCCCCTGC
>JAKVCH010000239.1 GCA_022447485.1 Polyangiaceae bacterium
TTCAATCAGCCTCCTTTCCGGTCAAGATCGACGAGCCTTCAGAACCAGACTCCGCGGAAAAAGAGGATGCAGAGGGCGCTGCAGAAAAAAAAGCGCCTGCTTTGCCCGTGAGCGATGTCACCATTCATTTGGATGAAGGCCATCACGATCTCAAGGTGGGCTATGTTGTCGCGACTCCCTTATGGCGACCATCCTATCGCTTAGTGTTGAGCGAAGATAAAAAGGTGAATCTACAAGTTTGGGGGATTGTACAGAATCAATCTGGTGAAGATTGGCAAGATATCGAGCTTTCCCTCGTCGCTGGTTCGCCTCTCAGCTTTCAGTCGACCCTGGCTGATACGATTCTGCCAGAGCGTCCTCTATTGACGGACCGGGGCGATGTGGTGTCGGTGATTCCTGAATCGCTTGTCGAATATCCGGAAGCAGAAGAGGTCGACTCTCCACGACCTGCTGCTGGACTTGGCCTCGCGGAAGCTGAAACGCAGTCCTATCGAAGCGCGTCGAAAAAAATGGAACGAGCGCCCTCACGACGGGCTCCTAGTAGAAAGCCGGCGTCACGCTCTCCGGCGGCTTTCAAAGTGAAGCCGTCTGCGCAAAATTACCAGATGAGTGTGCAGACACTCCAAGAGAAAAGTGTCGAGACGACGAGCGGTTCAAGTACTTTCCATGCGCCTCAGAGAGTGACAATTCCTAACCAAAGCGCGACGATGGTACTTTTGCTCCAGAAGGATGTCGAAGGTCGGGCCTTCTTCTCTTACGATAAGCGGCGGAGTGGCGGAGAACGTCATCCGTATCGAGTCGTTGATTTTAAGAATAGTGATACGGCTCACCTTGATCGGGGTCCTATCTCTGTTTTCCAAGAAGGTCAGTTCTTGGGTCAAGGGGTTCTCTCGTCCGTTCCTAAGTCGGGCTCCACCAGTGTACCGATTTCTCTTGTGCGTTCCATCATTGTGGAGTCATCCCAGCGTCGGCATCAGGTACAGAGTCAACTCGCTAGGATTCACGGGGGAGTTGTTTATGCGAATCAAGAATGGAGCCTGCTCACTGATTACACCATTCGAAATACGGAGGAAAAACCATTCGAATTAGAGGTGATGCACTATCAGACGAATGGGTATCGTGTCGTTCCCCAGGAGAAACTGAAAAAAGCGAGCGAGCCCTTATTGTGGCGGGGCCTGGTTGATGTTGAGCCGAAGAAGAAAAAGAAATTCACCGTCGACGAACGATCGCGTCGAGAGCAGGCTTACCGCTCCGATACTTTATCGAGTCTACCTATTCTAGAGGCTTTCTTGAGAAGTGAGATTGGTAGTAAGGAGCAAAAGTCTCAAGTACAGCCGATCGTCGAGCTGATGCTAAAGCAAAAAACACAGACTGAAATTTTGGGAAGGGCTCAACGGCAGGTCAACTTAGTCAGTCGCTCCTTGAACGAGGTGCAGCAAAGTCTTCGCTCGATCGAAAAGAATAAGCTGGCATCGAAGCTACGCGCTCGTCTGACAAAAAGGCTCGGGGAGCTACAGCGACTCCACGATGAACATCAAACAGTATCGATGGACGCCCAGATGAAAATTGATCAACTCAAAGTTGAGGTTGCCGAAGCACTGAAGTCAGTAGAGCTGAAAGTGCCCTCCACTTGGAAGTAGGTGTTGATGTTGGGCGCGCCCTCAAAGGGAATGGTTCTCGATGCCGTCTGGGAGCAAGAAGCTCGCCAAGGGCTAGAGTTGAGTTCTCAGCCTTATTGTCGCGTCTGGTGTGAAGAGCGCCTGCAGACTGAGAGGATGAGAGCGAGTTGGTGCCCTGGCTTACCCACGGCTCCCCATGATCATGGTTGCTCCACAGGTCGAATTCAGATCCTTATCGGAGATTTCCTGGAAAGGCGCTTCATTTTCGCCGCGGGTCAGTTGAGTCAAGTGAGTGAGCAGCGGCTCTCGAGCGGGCAGGCGTCAGTCTGTCCGCCTGGGACGATTCATTCGCTGGAGCTTGTCTCTTCTCTCGGGCTGACGAGTCATGTCTACCGCCCCATCAGTGACTTTATGCGCCTATTTGACGTAGTTTCAGAGGAGCTGTTGCGCGTCAGCCACTGCGCCGGGGCTTGGCTGCCTGTGCCAGAATCAAAGGTTTTAGAAAGGTCGCCTTTTGCTCGCTGGCAATTCAGAAGATGAGCTATTTAGTCATATATACGACGAGGTATCGCGAAGGAGGAGTCGAAAATCAGCGCGCTGCGAAAACGTTTGCGGGAGAGCTTGCCGAAGCTCGCAAGGGCGAGACGCTAATCCGTCGCGTGGAGAGCAAAAAGGCATTCGTCGATGCTTTGCGTGAGGCCAGTCGAAGCGAGAAAGGATTGCAAGAGCTACACTTCTTTGGCCATAGCGGGGTCTATGGCCCCATGTTTGGGACCCGGGATTATCCGGAGCAACTCAGCCCTCATGAGTGGCGTCAGCTCGTCAATGAATTGCGCTGGAGCAAGGATGGTGAGGCCTTCTTTCATGCTTGCCGTACGGCGCGATGGTTTGCTCAGTTTTTTGCCGATACCTTTCGTGTCCCTGCGTCTGGCTACTTCTGGTACACGACGTTCTCTCGTCGGGCTGATGTATTTCGCTGGGAATGGGGAGGGCTCTCAGGTTCGGGACCTCTCTACCTATTTGGATTGCCTGGGAGAAAGAGTCATGGTTGGTGGGGAAGTCTGAAGAAGTACCTCGGTTTCACCCCTCCCGAGCCTCTGCAACGCTTTCTACCGACAGAATACGAGGAGGGTTCGGCAGGCCGGGCATTGAAGGGAAAGTACGATGCCGTCGCCCGGAGCTACGGGCAGACCTTCGAAGACTTTGGAGTTAGGGCCGATGAAAGTCTCTACTTGATTGAAAGGGTGAAGGCGCACGTGCAAGAGCAGGGGCCTTGTCGTATTGCCGACTTGGGAACTGGCAATGGATCCTTACTACGTCTTCTCGTCCAGCGTGGCTTGGTAAAAGAAGCCTGGGGCTTCGATAATTCAGCTGCAATGTTGGAAGTAGCGGTAGCCCAAAGTCAGAGTTGGAAGAACCTTCACTTTCAAAGGATGAATGGCCCTCAAATTTCTTTAGATGATGCTTCGGTCGATATTGTTGTGTCGTGTCTCTCTTTTCGGTACCTCGATTGGGAGCCTATCGTGAGCGAGGTGCGACGCATCTTACGACCAGGTGGTGTCTTTCTTGTCGTCGATATGGTGAATGCCCCCTGTCGCTGGCGCCAATGGCCTCGGGTTTTGAGAGATCTTGCGCGAGTGCGGGTTCTTCACCTGAAAGAGGCTAAATTTCGCCGTTCCCTGCGAGCTATGGTCTCATCGCCTGAGTGGCAAGAGATGCTACACTACAATCCAATTCGTTCTGAGCACGAAATGCTTTGGTTCTTAGAAAGCCGTTTTGTCGGAGGTCAATCGCGAATATTGAATTGTGGTCCAGATAATCGAGTTGTTGCATTTGATTCGGGACCGTTGGGGGACGAGAGGTGAAGGCATTAGTTATGGATTGGGGAATTGGAGGCCTCCCCTGTTTTCTGCACTTAGGCGAGGCTTTGAAAAGCCGCTCCTGCGCTGTCTCTTGCTTCTATTTTTCGGATGCTGGCTATCGTCCTTATGGCTTACTCTCTGCCGAAGAGATGCGCTGCCGAGTGGTTGAGGTGGTCGACTATTTCACGCCGGATGTTCTCGTTATCGCATGCAATGCGGCCAGCGTTCGCTTTGCTATTGATGGTCTTTCGTTGCTACGCCAGGGGAAAACCTTGGTTTTCGGAATGGCGAAGGCCGCTGGGCGTGGACTGAGGATGTTGCTCAATGCAGACTCAGCCGAGTCACCGTCCATTCTGCTCTTGGGTGGCCGGGCAACAGTAGAATCTGGCTACTTTCAGAACCTTTTAGGAGAGCGTGTCCAGGCTCGAGTTGCTCAGCCATTATCTGCCCTGGTCGAACGAGGCCTTCTTGATGGGCCAGAGGTAGAGGTGACCCTTCATAAATTACTCGCACCTAGCCACGGCGAAAATTACCCCACAGAGAGGCTGCTTGCTCTCTGCTGCACCCACTATCCTGCTCTATCTCCCTTAATTCGACAACTCTACCCCGAACTTAGACTCTTCGACCCAATGTTAGGTCTTGTTGAGGAAGTCGTGCGCTGGTTGGACGTACAGGGGGGGCTTGTCGGGGCCTCTCGAGGCCGCGCATTAGTCTCTTCGTCAAAGAATGGACAACTTTTTACGACGGGCTCTCGGGGGAACCTTTGCATGAGTGCAAAGGTCGCCTTTGGCTATGTTGTTCCGAGCGATCAGGTTCATGATTGCCTGCCATTGAGGTCGACGATTTGAATAGGCAGGCTTTTCCGAGAGGGGCGGGACGACGAATTAGCTCTGGGAGCGCCCAAGTGGACAGTTTGTCTAGGAACAAGCCAGCAGCCGTTTAAGCCTGTTCCTTTAATTTGCGGCTTTCGGCCCCGGCGTTTTGGTTTCCGGGTAGGGAGGGCGAGCCGCCAGTCGGAAAAATCATGTCTTTGATGTGAAGATCTCGTTGGGGAAACGGAATTTCTACGTCGTTTTCCCGGAATGCGTCCACGACGGCGAGACTAATTTCTGTTTGAATTCTCTTCCAGCTGCTGCCCTCGTCGGTCCATGCTCGAAGCTGGAGGTTCACGGAAGAATCGCCGAAGCCACTAAATACGACGTCAGGCTCGGGATAAGAGCAAACTTTTGGATGTTCCCTGGCCGTAGCGGTGAGGATTTCCATGATGGGCCGAGGGTCGGCGCCATACCTAATCCCTACGTCCAGCTCAATGCGCCTTCGTTGATCCGAGAGCGTCCAATTGGTTACCTCTTGGCTAACCAAAAAGGAATTGGGCAGAATGACCTCTGCTCCCTGAAAAGTGCGGATGGTGCTCGCGCGGAAACCGATCTCTTTGATTTCGCCTAAGAGGGTGTCTACCTGAATTGTATCGCCTACATTCACGGGCCGCCCGAGGAGGAGGAGGAGGCCAGCGACAAAGTTTTGAACAAGATTTTGCAGACCAAAGCCAATACCGACGCCAAAGGCACTGACCAAGATCGTGAGCTGAGATAGCTGCATGCCGCCGGCGGCCAGGGCGACGAATAGACCAAAACCTAAAGTGATGGCGTAGGTGCCGGTCGTCAGTGCGGCTCGAGATCCTAGTTTGAGTGTTGTGCGGGGTAGAACTTCTTCGGCCAAAAGGAATCTTATCAGACGGGCGACGACGACTGCGATAAAGACGCCTAAGACTAAGGTAAGCAGGGCGCTTGCTGTAATTGAGATTGAGCCGAGGGTAATTTCCTTTTTGAGGGGAGCTCGCAAGAGACCAAAGATACTATTGTCGAGGAGAATCGTGCGCGATACGAGGGTCACCCACAGGTAGAGCATCAGCCAGCGCAAGAGCAGTATTGCCTTATTCTCTACTTTCTCTT
>JAKVCH010000024.1 GCA_022447485.1 Polyangiaceae bacterium
TTCCCATGAACAAGGATCGAACCTCGCTCCGTACAGCTTCCAATATGGCTAGGTGGTAGAGCGTCACAGCCGCTCGCGCCATCAGACGAAATCGGGTTCAAGCGTTTCGAGGCTAGCCACACCATCAGGTAAGTATCGGGCGGGCCTCCAGAATAGCTCTGATTATTGGTAAAATAGGTATCGTAGGTTGCGTTACCATAATAGTCACCGGCCGGGTCGGGCCAAGGGTTCATTGAGTTATGCTTGACGCCCGTATAAACGCTCGAAATGGCGCTGATTTGCCGTGGCATCCCACTATTACTGGTACCATCGCCACCGCCATACTTCACCCCCTTATAGACAGACGGAAATGCCGAAACGCTCCAGGGCTCGACAGCTTGATTAATATCATTGCACCAGTCCGTTGGGTGGACGATTGACTGAACAGTAAACACATTGCCATTTCCCGCAGCGATCGTTTGGGTTGCACAGCCCCAAGGATTAGTTTGAACTTTGTAGCTGTCACCACCAATTTGAATATCAAAGGTCTGATAGTTGTCACCGTATCCAGTTCCTGTAATCGCTCTCCCAAATCCTGAGCTCGGTGGAGCGGGCGTTGGGCTGACGTCTGCAGGCTCTTCCTCGGGCGCCGGTTCTGCCGAGGTAGGGGGTTGGTCGGCAGGAAGTGCTCCTGTCATCGGAAGGTTCCACTCAGGTGCTTCCGCAGGTGCCGTGGGCGAAGTCGTGTTGGCCCCTGGGGTGGTTGATTCCGTAGGTGCGGTGGGGGATTGATTGCCGTTGAGCTCTTCATAGGAATAGCCCTCTGCTCCGCCGCAGGCATTCAGAAGTGCAGGAGCGACCAAACAGGCGAGAGAAAAACTTGTGAAGAAACCAAATCGCTGGACCATAGTCTCTAGCAATGATGAAAACGCTACCACCTTCAAGTCTTTCGGCCATGATTCTGCCGTGGAAGCAGCATCTGCTTTTGTGAAGAGTGAAATGTTTTAGTCAGACATGAAGGTTGGGGAGCGAGCGAGAGTTTCTATTCTGTCGGCGCCCTAGGTCTTCTTTGGTATTGGGCTTTTACCTCGGCAGAATGCTGCTCCCTCCAACGCATGCAGTATGGCTGAGTCATAGGCGGGCAGGGTGAGTTCAAGTACCTTCTCTTTCCGGTTGCCCCAGGCCAAGCCGAGTTCTGTGCAGCCGAGAATCACAGCTGTGGCACCTTGTTGGCTCATGGTTGCGATATTGGCGTTCAGTAACTCACGGATCCTCTCAGTGCCTCCGTGGGTATTAAGATCGTGGATAATCGCGTGATTGAGTTGATCGCGTTGCGGCTTTTCGGGAATCAGGACGTCGAGTTGATATTCCTTGGTCAGCTTCTTTTTGTAGAAAGCACTCTCCATCGTTGCGCGCGTGCCTAGAAGCCCGACGCGACGATGACCATCTTGGAGCAGTTCTGCTGCGGTTGCATCCACAATATGGAGGAAGGGTATGTTTATTTGATTGACGATTGATTGTGAAAAACGATGCAATGTGTTGCATGCCAGTAGAATGCCATCCACGCCGGCTGCTTCGAGAGCCTGAGAAGAAGCGACGAGGGTTTCTCGTAAGTGTTGAAACTCCGCACTTGTTGAAGCAGAGGCAAAGGGCTGAAAGTTCAGGGAGTCAATCAGCATTGCTGCAGAAGCCTGACCGCCACACGCCTCGCGAATCTCGCGATTGATCACTTCGTAATAGATAACTGTACTTTGCCAGTCTAATCCACCGACGATACCTAGACGCCTCATGTTGCTAAAACGCTAGCCTAGGGGCGCAGAAGAGTTCAACTCGTAGCCATTGAACAGGTGTTTGCCCGACGTCTTGGCTCATCGGTCGGGGGGCTGCTTCGGCGAATCGAGGACGAGGACGAGTGCGGATTTAAGTGAGCTCAGCTTCCCGGGCAATGGCGGGCTCGACCGAATTCGGTTGATCTTTCTGGCCGGGTACCTTGGCTGGGCTGGGTCTGAGTCGTTGGAGTGAGGTCTCGTATTCGTGTTTCATTCTGCTCGCTTGTTTGCGAAACCGCGCCATCCAATCTTCTCGAGTTGCCGTCGGTAATGAGCCTTGTAAGTGCCAGAGGTGGTGATGTTTGGTGCAGAGCGGTACTGTTTCATAATCTGAACATTTTGTTGCGGTGCCGCCGCGACCAAAATGATGTGCTTCGACACGACCGTCGCAATCATTGCCGAATAAGCACGGCCTCTCTCGTACAAATCCTAAAAACTCGGGGTCTCGGGGCGGACCATTACGCTTCACTTTGGGAGGTCCCGGTTCTGCTTTGAGTGGAGTCTTGGTCTTGAGCGAAGCCGTGGCTTTGAGCGAAGCCGTGGCTTTGAGCGGAGTCTTTGTCTTAAGCTGCGAAGACGAGGCGAGAGGTGTCTTTCTTCGGAGGGGCTGCCTCGACTGTTGGTTCGTCTTTTTTTTCATCGACTGTTGGCTCGAAGACCATGTTGCTCGAACATCTCGAGGAGTCTCGTCTTTGGCATGAGGACAAACTTCATTCAAGGCCTATTGCCTCTTCACAATCGAGAAGAGATGTTGATTCGTCGTACCTGTAAAGGCAGTAAGAGTAGCCGTCGACTGCATCAAGCCGCATTTCGATGGTGGCGTCTAATGAGGAGCCGAATTTGTAGAGAAAGGAGGCGATATAGGTGCCAGCCGATGTCTCGACTTCAGCCTTGACCCACACCTCGTCGAGACAGTCGTTTCCACCTTCGCATCCAAAAGCAAGGATGCCGAGTGAGGCCTCAGCTTGGGTCAATGTGGAGCCTTGGGCATTGACTGTGATGGCAAGAGAGGTTTGAGAGACGGTAAGGTTGGTGTTTCTGAATGCTACCTGCTCTTCTTCCTTGAGAAACCGACCTGGCATGATCGCGTTGAGCTTACTGTCTCCCAGCTCGCAGTCTCGAAAGCGCAACAGAAAGTCACCGTCACGAATCAATTGACTAAAGTCGAGGCTATCTAATTCAGCGCTATCCACTCGCACTAGGCCTGCAGAAAAATCTGTGACTGCCGGGTTCCAATCGCCAGGACAAGCGAGCTTGAGATAGAACTGAGCACTCACGTTTTGATCCGAATTAGAAGGTGTGGCTGATAATTCTAATTCCAGCATCTCCGAGACCTGTTGATAGTCGGCGTTCGATGACTCCTCCATCATGTAGAGAAACTCGCCGGCGAAGCGAGAGAATTCAAGAAGAGGAGGCAATTGCTCCTCAAGCTCCTTGCTCGGCGAAGACTGAGTGTCACTGGTTATCTCTTCAAGATTTGCGCTGGGGGAGCTTAAGCTGTCTTGAGCTTCCTCAAAGGAAATACCTTTCCAACTAAGTCGAGTCGAAGGAGGAGAACAGCCCGCTAGAAGGATGAACGCTATGGAGAGCCTGTAGACCAATCTCATCTAGAACCTCATTTCCAGCTGGAGTCTTGGAGAAATTGGGTTGCCGTATATCTTTTTCGCGAGAGCGCCGACGTTCACGCTGAAGTCAAGAAAGATATCTTCTCGAATCATCGAACGTGCGCCGCAAGTCAGGACATAGGTGTCTTTGAGCGGGATGCTGGAGCGACCTGCTGCTTCGCCGCCGAGTAGAACCCCCTCCACTAAAGGGGCCTCGGTTGAGATAGCGCCAGGTATTCGAGTGATCACCGGCAACTTTGCCTGAAAATAAAAACTCGTTCTTTGCAGAAGATGCCAGCGAATCACTGGCTGAAAGGCTAATTGCCGCAGGGCAATCGTGCCATCAAGGAGTAGGGAGTCCTCATCAACATCTCCGAGCACGAGAGAGTCGACATAATCGGTGGAGAGATCGAATTGGAGCCAGGGTAAGATTGGCGCGCTGAGTTGAAGACTGACCGGAAAAAGCCAGATATTCAATCCGCTCACGAGCGTACTCGAGCGGGCAATCCAGACCCAATCGCCATGGGCGAACATCGGCGAGAAACGTAATCCGAGGGCGAATTGCGGCAGATCGAGAAAGTTCCACTTCGTCGATAGATTAAAAACACCTGCGCCGAGGTGTAGGAGATTAACGCCAACTTCAAAACCTTTGCCTAGGCCGTAGTGAATACCAAAACCCCCGTAGATATCCGATGCTGAGGTACCCCACAATTCAACGTCAAAGGCCCATTGCTTCTTCATGAGGGTATAGGCCGTTTCTCGTCGTGCTCGGGCCTGGGGAGATAGAATAGTGACTTTCGAGTTGTTCGCGATTTGGGAAGCAGGAGCGGGAGAAGGAGAGCCGGCGATTTTCTCGCTGGCGGCAGCCCGAGACCCATTGGTCCCGAAAAAGACCAGGATGCTTGCCAGGCAGGCGTATCGCTGGAAGCCGGGCCTATTCATAGTCGAGCTCCAAAAGAGAGAAGGCCTCCAAAGGCTGCGGGGATCTTGCTGCTCGATTCGATGCGAGAATAAATACTAGTGAGAAGATAGAATCTATTCAGGGGCAGCTCAAGACCGAGACTGGGCCGCAGATGCAGACCAGAAACGACACCATTCAATTTTTCGAAGCTAGCCAACGTCTCGAAAGGGATATCACCAAAGTCATAACGCATCACCGTCAGACCTATCCCCAGTTGATAGTGAAGGGCGAGAGAACCGAGAGGTTGGGCGTAGCCGAAAGAGGTTCCAAGGCTACCGGTTCTTGACCTTGCTCTTATCTCTATTTTCTGAGCGCCATTATTGACCTTGATGTCTTGAGAGATGGTGCTTCCTAAGAAACCTTCCCCGTAGAGGCCCAGGCGAAAACCAGAACACCAGGTATAGGTTCCGTGAATGCTGAGGCTGGAGCCGTAGGGGTTCAGTTTCAGTCCGAGTACCTTGCTTGTCGCGGAGGCGTAACCGAACCCAATTGTCAGACCCCAGGGCGACTGATGGTTTTTTGCACAGAGTTTACCCGCCCCCGGTTTTTGGGGACTCTCAGTAGGAATAGCCTCAGCGGCCCCAGCATTGACTGTTATCAGAAGAACGCCGGCGCCCAGCAGATATCCCCACATCCAGCCCTGAAGCTAACATAGCCGAATAGCCGGGTCGACAGAGCGGGCGCCATTGATGAAATAGCGTTCTTTCCATCATTTCGATTCTGCTTGCACTCGAAGAGCGTTCGACGCAGGTTTTCCCTATGAGTTCTCCATTTCCAAAGATGGCCTTCGCTACCGGTTGGGTACAAGCCGTCCAGAGTTCACCGGCGTTTTTGACGGTCTGCGACGAGAACTTTCGAATCGTTTTTCAAAATCACTTTCAGCCGGGCGTCGATGACCCCTGCGGGACGAGTATTTTTGGATGGTTTCCTTCTGAGCACCATGAAAAGGTCAGACAGTGCTTGAGCGAGGCGAGGGCGTCCGGTCGCCCTCAAACTTACGAGCTGGAGGGCACTGGGCCGGATGGTCTTGTCTCGAAATATAGTTCCTGGGTGACAACTCTTTCCTTGCCAACTGGCGAATTGGGGTTTGGGATCATCTCCACCGATACGACCCAAATGGAGAGGGTGGAAGATGCTCTTTCTGAGACTGCATCGACGCTGAAATCTGTCGTTGAAAATGCGCCGGATGATATTGCTGCAGTTGACCGCCAACATCTCCTTGTTTTTTTGAATCGCTCTCCGGAGAAGGAAGATTTCGCAGGCCGTCCCTTCGAATCACTATTGCCCGAGCAGGCTCGTGAGGATGCTTATCGAGCCATCGAAAAGGTCTTTGCATCTGGCGAACCAACTTCGTTTGATGTCTTTCGCGAGGAAGCGGGTGGGTTTCGGTACTTCACAACGCGACTGGGAGCGGTGCGAAATGGTGAAGAGATTGATAAAGTTGTCCTGATCACGACCGAAACAACCCTTCAGGTTCTTGCGCAAACGGCCCGGGAGGACGCTCAGCTCCAACAGCGGGAACTCTTGGAGCAATTGCATCAATCTCAGAAAATGGAGGCAATGGGACAGTTGACTGGAGGAGTCGCTCACGACTTTAATAATCTCTTGACCATCATGCTCGGAAACCTTGATGCCCTTATTCGACGGAAAGGACTCTCCGAAGACCAGCGGCAGCTCGTTGAGAATGCTAAAACAGCCGGCTCTCGAGCAACGAACCTCACCCAGCGCCTGCTGGCTTTTTCTCGCAGACAGACCCTTTCCCCACAGGTCCATTCTCTGAGCACCATCATTCAGGAATTGCGGCCGCTGCTGGAGCGGGCACTACCTAATCATGTCGAGCTCAAGTTTCGCCTTTCAAACCTGCCGCTTTATGCCGAGGTAGACCGGACGCAATTGGAAAATTCTCTTTTAAACTTGGTCATCAATTCAAGAGATGCGATTGAGGAGCATGGTTGGATTTCTATCGAATTGAATTCGAAACCGAGCGATGCCTCGACTCTGCATGACGAGTGGATCGAACTAGCGGTTGAAGATAGTGGGCATGGGATCGAGGCAGATTCTTTGGACCGAGTGATTGAGCCTTTTTATACGACCAAGGACGTAGGAGAAGGGAGTGGCCTGGGGCTGAGTATGGTGTACGGGTTCGTTCAACAGTCACAGGGGAAGTTTTCTTTGGAGTCTGAGCCTGGCAAAGGCACTCGGGTGCGCCTTCTTTTTCAGGCCGTGTCTTCTGTCGATTTCCCGCCAGAAACTCTGCCCCGCGAAAGACTGATGCCGCGAGGTTCCGGCGAATTGGTTTTGGTTGTGGAAGATAGTTCTTTGATGCGTCGCCTCGCCGTCCAGCAGGTTGTCGAGTTGGGGTACAAGGCGAAAGCTGTTTCTTCCGGAACCCAGGCATTAGAAGTTGTTCATGCGGGTTTGTGTCCTGATATCGTTATGACAGACTATCTCCTACCAGGCGGTGTGACGGGGGTAGAGCTCGTGCGGCAGCTGAGGGAAAAGTTTGATGGTTTACCTGCCCTGATCGTTTCCGGTTATGCAGACCTTCATCAAAGGCCGGAAGTCCTTCAGCGCGTCGGTGCTCATCTTTTAGGAAAGCCTTTTGAACTCGTCGACCTTGCTCAAGCTCTCTCGAGCTCCTTGGCGGCGCGCCGAGAGACTGACGACTCACCTTAAGGTTGCGAACATGGCGCCATTTTTATGGCGGGCGGTGGCGTCTTGGAGGGAAAGAGCGGCTTCAGCTTGACGCTGGTTTAGCGGCCAAAGTAGGCAACAAGCAAACTAAGAGCGATGAACCAAAGTGGCATGTAGGGTTCAAGATAGAGGCGTTGGAATCGGGCTCTTCCTTGAATATTGAGATCCTCCCAGCTGCCCGGAGTAAAGGAGCGTTTCCACGAGTACTTCCGTGTGTAGTCAATAAAGGCCGGCACACCCAAGAGTATTCCGGAGATCAAGCCGAAACTATGAGCAGAGTTTGCCACATTGCCCACCAAGCCCGTCGCAGAAATCAATAGCCAGGCGAGCATCCAGGTTGTGGTGTCTTTGTTCAGGGTAAGGTTTGCTTGCGGACAATAGCGCGAATACATCCAACGATAACCAAAAAGCCCATAGACGACCCCTGAGAGGCCTCCAAATAGAGGACCGGACATAAGAAATTGAGCCAGGTTGCTGAAGCCTGCGATGATGACCACCATCAAAACAAAGCGAAGGGTGCCGGAGCGGGACTCAATCGGTCCACCGAGCAAGTAGAGCCAGTAGAGGTTGAAGGCGATATGAAGAAAGCCAGAGTGAATGAAAATAGGCGTAATGAGTCGCCATGGTTGGCTCCAGTCAATTTGTAGAGAGAGGGCGCGAGCATTCACAGGTGGGGTGATCGAGAGTTCCGGAGGAAAGCGATCGCCGAACCCGTTGAGGAGAAAGCAGATGATGGCGGCTGCCATCACGATCATCACCACTGGCGTAAAGCTGGTAGTCGCAGCCCGGCCTCGCAGGTTGAAAGCTGGAGTAGCAACGGGTTGACGGGCGGTGCGGCGTTCTTGGCGCTTTTTCTTGGCTTTCTTAGCGTACTCGTTCTCGCGATTTGGCTCAAATGTGCCGAGGCTCTTCTGAGCCTGGGGAAGGTCGCCGTCATTACGCACCCAGACTGAATAGCCCTCCTTCCCTTTTCTGGTTGTACTCTCAATGGAGAGGGTTTCGAGATAGTCGCAGAGGGCTTCTGCTTCTTGAGCATCCGCGCATATTTTTAGCTCTCGCATAGGTCAATCTGCCCATAGCAAGTCGCTTCAGGCGGGGCTAGTCACCCTAGGCGGGGCTAGTGACCCTAGCCCTGGGGACGGGGTCTAGCTTTGCCAATTCGTCTGTTGGGTTGATTCGGCAAATTAAAATTGAAAGTAGTCACGGATGCCTTCGAGAACAGCATTCGCCGCAACTGCACTTAAGATCAGACCCATGATACGCGAGACGAGGCTCGCCCCCGCGCGACCGATCTTCCTGAAGATAGGCTCAGCAAGCAGCATTAAAATCCAGGCAGTGAGGAGTACAAGATAGGCCAGCCCTAGGGTGAAGAGCTGTGATGGCCAAGCATGCCGGTGATTGTCTGTCAGCATCACAATGCCTAAAAGCGCTCCCGGAGAAGCGAGGGACGGTATGGCGATTGGAAAGACCGCTAGCTGGAGGACGTCGCTCTTCAGCTTTGATTCTTCTTCTGGTTTCGAGTCGCCGAAAATCATTGTGAGGGCAAAGAGAAAGAGAACGATGCCGCCCGCTGTTTGAAATGCGGCGAGAGGAATGCCCATACCTTCAAGAGCGACTTGGCCGAATACTGCGAAGAGCGTCAAAAGGCCGGCGGCAATGAGGACTGCCCGATTACGAATTCGGCGAGTCTTTTGATCGTTCAAGCTATGGGTCGCATCGACAAATACTGGAATGGTGCCAATCGGATCGATCACAGACCAAAGGACAATAAAGGATTCAAAGAACTCGTTGTGCATGGGGCGCAGCCTTCCTGGAGAGCAGGTTTACATTCTCTGACATAAACGCAAGCAGAGAGCTGTCACGTGACCATGTGTTCCTTTTTGGGAAAGGTGAAATTCAGGTTTTACTCGCAATTGACGAGAGCTTTCTGTGGTTGCTTGACTCCTTGAGGTAGGAGGAGTTCAAACCGATACTATGATCAAGAAGGTTGGGGCTGAGTTTATTGGTACATTTTGGTTGGTTTTTGGTGGCTGCGGTAGTGCTGTTCTAGCTGCGGGTTTCGATGGAACGGATTCTAATTTAGGGATCGGACTCCTGGGAGTCTCTCTTGCCTTCGGTTTAACAGTCTTGACCATGGCATTTGCTATTGGCCACATCTCTGGGTGTCATCTCAACCCTGCGGTTACCTTGGGCCTGTGGGCGGGCGGACGTTGTGATAAGAAAGATATCGCGCCCTATATTCTCGCCCAGGTGTTGGGGGCGATTGCCGCGGCAGCGATTTTGTATGTGATCGCTATCGGCAAGCCAGGAGCAGAAATCGGTGGATTTGCTGCGAATGGTTACGGTGAACACAGCCCCGGAGGGTACAACTTCCTGTCGGCTTTCGTGGCTGAAGTTACTCTCACCGCTCTGTTTTTGGTGGTGATTATGGGTAGTACGGATTCTCGTGCACCCGCTGGACTTGCACCTATCGCGATAGGCCTATGTCTGACCTTGATCCATCTCGTGGGCATCCCCGTGACGAATCTCTCCGTCAATCCAGCGCGCAGCACGGGACCTGCTCTTTTTGCCGAGGGCTGGGCGCTTACCCAGCTTTGGTTCTTCTGGGTGGCACCAATTGTTGGAGGCATTTTAGGCGGTTGGGGCTACCAGCTGCTCTTTTCTGACGAAGAGAAGTAGCTGATGCAATGGGCTTCCGGTAGGGGTGCTCGAGCAGCAATCACGCCGGAGCATGTGTTGGTCTTTCTCTTCACTGAAGGCTGGCGTCCGAGAATTGCGATGATGCAGCACATCGATTTCCGTGTGCTAAGGGAGGGTCGTGGAATCGATAACCCCAGCAACACGCCTTCAGTGCTCCACCATGGAAGACTGGGCGCGATTTTTCATTCGAACGGAGTCCCTGGCCGTTAAATCGACACCACCGCCCATGCCGTCTGTCTGGCAGGAGTCTGCAGATGCGATTGATCTCAGCCCCGGCAGACCGACGGAACTGAGCCTAACGAGGAAATTGCCTCAGAGTGTGAAGTTATCTCAGCTGAGAGACCCTGATGTGCGTGCTCAAGTCATGCATAAATTTTGGCATCATGAGCTCTCTGCAGCCGAATTGATGGCCTGGGCGATTTTGCGGTTTCCAAGCGCCCCCGAAAAGTTCAAAAAAGGCTTGGCGAAGATTGCTCGCGATGAGCTGAGACATATGAAGCTGTACGAAAATTATCTTCTCGAGCGCGGTTATCGGTTAGGTACATTTCCAATTCGAGACTGGCTCTGGGAGCGTGTGCAGTTCGTTGAGTCTCCACTCCAATTTGTGGCTCTTTTAGGAATTGGGTTTGAAGGGGCGAACCTAGACCATGCAGAGCGCTTTGAGCGAATGTTTCGTGAAAGCGGTGATTTGGAGGCGGCGGGCATTCAAGCTCAAGTTGGTCGCGAGGAAGTGCCCCACGTACGTTTTGCTGCCTATTGGTTCGAGTCTTGGACCGGGGGCCTCGACTTTTCCTCTTGGCGAGAGCAGTTACCGTCGGATCTTGGGCCCAACGCCGTCCAGGGGAAGGTTCTTTCAAAAGCAGCCAGGCAAAAAGCCAACCTCTCACCAAATTTTCTTCATGAATTACGGGAGTGGCGACGCTCGTGACGAAGAAAGCACTTCTCTGGGTACTCCATCCTGATGCTGAACGTGAATTGGCAGCGCGACATTCTTACGAGGTAAAGTCAGCCTACAAGAGGAGAATCGAGGAGCGTAGAAAGCTCTTTGAAGGATTGTCGATGAACGATGCGATGCTCTTCGTTCATGAGTTAGATAGTCGTTATCGCGATTATCAACCAGTCTTCTGGTGCCCCACAAAATATGCATTAGAGCGTAGTGCTGCGGCGGGCCTCGTAGCGTCCGTTTACCCTGCCATGGAGGTTCTGCGTGTTGTTCACGATAAACGCTTTTTGAGTCGAGAGTTATCAGAGCTCTGCATTCCTGGTCGTCGAGTGATCTCAAGTCTTGACGAATGGGAAAGTTGTCGTCAGGAGACGGAAGGTCCGATTCGAACGAAAAGACCATTTGGGTACGCCGGCAAGGGGCAGAGAACCTGGCAACTTGCTATGAGAAAAGACGATAGGAAGTGGCTCGACGATAGCCTCCGTCAGGGCGGCTTTGTTGCGGAGCCTTTTCTCGCTGAGGCGAGGGAGTTTTCGGTGCATGGCTTGGTGGATGCGGATGGCGTCTTACTCGGCTCACCTTGCCGCTTAGAAACCGATCAAGCAGGTGCACCCGTCAGTATTTGCCGGTTGGAATCCGGTGGGACTGTGACTGGGGCGCCGGCGGAGGAAGACGTTCAGGCTATCGGCACACGGGTCGGGGAAGCTCTGCACTCGGCCGGGTACTTTGGTGCCTTTGGCATCGATTTACTCGGCGTTGGAAAGCACTTTTTCTTAGTCGATTTGAATCCACGGTTTAGTTTAGGTTGGAGTATCGGTCTGGGAGAGAAGCGGGCAGAGGCGCTAGAGCGACTTTTAAGAGGCTGAATTTTAAGCAAATTCCGCGATGAGTGGATTTTTGGAAAAATTTCCTTTCGAAATTCTTTTCGTTGCGAATAAGAGCTGGCTCAAGTTTGTTAGAGCGCTTGAAAAGTGAAAAGTAATTTCACCCAACGGAGCTTCGTTTCGGCGCTTGCTCGTGGCTCAATCGAAGTATATGACCCGCACGAACTCCGGCGCAGGAGAAGTAAAATTTTACGCAACAAAAATAATCGACGATACAAGGTTCTGAGTCCTCGCGAAGCTCGGATCGTGGGAGCCGTCGGAGAAACTCTTTTCCCTGCAGACGGGGGGAGTATGCCCACGGTGCAGGATGCGAAGGTCATTGACTATATGGATGACCTGCTTCTGAATCTCCAATTCCAAGAGCGAATTCTGATACGCGCCTTGCTGACGTTGGTGGAAGTCCAGTCGCTCGCCTTTAACGGCTGGAAGCCAAAGCTTTTCAGTCGAGCAACGATGGATGAGCGTACCCGCAATTTGAAAGGTTGGGAGACATCAAGGCTCTTTCATCGTCGAGTCGTCTTTATGTCGATCAGAACCTTGCTGCTCTGGGCTTATGTTGACAGCCGTGAGGCAGAGCGGGGCATAGGCTTGGACCCTGAGTCTCGCCAAGAAGCTCGTCAAGCAGCGGCGCGCCGCGCCATTCTTCGAGCGTCTCAAGCGCAGGCCGAGGCGAGCTCAGCCGACTCTTTCTCTGGCCGCTTGAATGCACAGTAGTCGACCGAAAAATATTCATGACACAAATCGAAATTAAAGACCGCTGGTCTCAAGAGCAGTTGATCACGGGCGTCGCTCTGAAGAACTGGCGCGAAATCCTCAAGCAAAATAACTGGCATGTCGATCGGGAATATTACCATCGGTTTGCATGGATCACTGGTCTAGCTACCCTAAGCTCTACCTTTGCGGCGATAGAAAACGCTCGTTTTCGTCAGCAGCTGGAGGAGATGGAGATCTCGCCGACTCCTCTCTTCATTCTTGGGCATTGGCGGACTGGTACGACCCATATGCATAATATGCTCGGTCGCGATCCGAACCATACGTTCTCCACGCTTTATCAAGTTCTTTTTCCCGATTCGTTTTTGACCACCGGGCGAATGGGGCCCAAGTTGCTGAAGAACGCTGTTCCAGATAAGCGCTCCTACGACAACGTTGTGCAAAATTTCTTCGAGTCAGCCGAGGACGAAATCGGCTTGATGAAAATGACTGGTGGCCTTTCTTTCTATGGGGCCATCCTCTTCCCGGACCGGGCTGCGGAATACGAAAAATACCTCGACTTCCTCGAGGCAACCCCAGCCGAGCGAAAGAGGTTTAAAGACTCGCTCCAACTCTTTATCAAGAAGATTATGTTGGCCACCGGCGGCAAGCGAGTCGTAGTTAAGTCTTGTGCCCATAGCGCACGTATTCGCATGATTCTTGACGTCTTTCCGGATGCGAAGTTCATTCACATACATCGCCATCCTGCTCGAGCCTTTCGTTCGATGGTGCACATGCGGGAGAAGGTCGATTGGGAGAACTTCATGCACTTGCCAAAGCAAGAGTTTGTCGACCAGCGCTGGGAGCATACAGCCACGATTGGCGGAAGGCTCTACACCCGACTCATTGAAGACAGGCACCTCATCCCCAAGAATAACCTGGTGGAAATTGCCTACAAGGACCTGGTCGGCAATGAGCTAGATGTGCTGCGCGGCATCTACGAGCAATTAGAGATTCCCGATTGGGATCAATTTGAGAGAGAACTCACCCCTTATCTTGAGTCAATTCAAGGATACAAAGTGAATAAGTTGCAAATGGAGCCAGAGCTTGAGCAATTTGTTTACGACCGTTGGCGTCATGTTTACGACACCTATGGCTACCAAAAGGAATACGGAGAATGACGAGTTTTATTCAAGGCATCATCGAAGAGCACCTGAATTCTTCAGACCATCTTTCCAAAAAGCATATTCATCCGCGTCTATCGAAGATGTTCGATATGGCCGGGCTGAATGTGGCTTTTACCCGCGGAGAAGGTAGTTACCTCTACGATAAGGATAACCGCCAGTATCTCGATTTACTCTCCGGCGGCGGTATTCACTTTATCGGCAGGCGGCATCCAGAGGTTGTTGCTGCAATTGATGCCGTGAATAGCCAAAACCTGCCGAACCTATGCGTTGTGAATGCTTCGGTTTTGGGAGGGATTCTCGCCGGAAAGCTTCTCGATATGGCGGGTCCTGGATTCACGAAGGTCCAATACTCGAACTCTGGAGCAGAAGCGAACGAAGTAGCGATAAGGTTCTCTCGCTTCTGCACTAGGAAACGTCGCTTCCTGCATCTGCAGGGTGCATTTCATGGCAGGACTTACGGCGCCATCAGCCTTTGCGGGTTTTCTCAATTGAATCAGGGCATGGATCCGAAAATGCCCACCTGTACGATGATTACTCCGAACGATATTTCGGAGCTTCGATATGAGCTAGAGAAGGGCGACGTGGCAGGTGTCTTCTACGAATACACCCAAGGGATGACGCTCACGGTCCTCGAGAAAGAATACTTGCGTGAAATGCGCCGACTTTGCAGTGAGTACGGTGCCATGATGATTGCTGATGAAGTGCAAACCGGTTTTGCTCGCATGGGCGAGCATTGGTTTGCATTCCAGAAGGCAGGCGTGCTGCCTGATATGGTGACCCTATCCAAAGCCATGTCCGGCGGAGAAGTCCCCGTTGCGGCTACCCTCATTGGAGAGAAGATCTACAATACCGTCTTCAACGATTTTAAGAGTGGGCCAATCTACTTTTCAACCTTTGCCGAAAACAACTTGGCGATGGCAGCTGCCCTGGGGACCATGAAGGCATTGGAAGACCTTGATGCTCGCCACCTCGCGAGCCAGGTTTCTCAGAAGATACGCTCAGGCTTGGCTGACCTAGCAAAAGAGTACGACGTCATTGATAGAGTGGCGGGCGAAGGCTTGATGATTGGCATTTACTTCCGACCATCGGAAGCGAAGACGCTCCTGAAGATTCAGCAGAAGCTCCTTGCGAATGCAGACCCAGGCGTCTTTGGGGCCTCGGTGAATGTGGAGATGATGGCCAAGCACCAGGTCATTACTCAGATTCCTGGTCCCGAACTAAATGCCATCAAGATCTTACCGCCGGTCAATATTACCGACGCACAGATTCAGACCTTCCTGGACGCTTTCGCCGCAACCATGTCGTCCATGTACAAGAGTGGCGGTCCCGCCCTGCCATTGGGGAAGGCGGCGGTAAAAGATGCTTTTCGTCAGGCGAAGTCAAAGCTCTTAGGAGGAGACTCTACTGCAAAAAAATGAGTGCCCGTCGGGTTGGCCGTCTTTATGAGTACGGCGACTACGACGGGGATATTGTCGAAGAGTGCGATGCGCTCGTGATTGGCTCGGGTCCAGGGGGCGCGCTTGCTGCTTATGAGTTAGCAAAATCAGGTAAGCGGGTAATCGTCGTCGAAGCGGGACCGAAGGTTCGGCACGGTGATACTCGCCGCGATACAGGTCATGTCTTAAGCCGTTACTTTTTTTACGGCGGTATGCGGACAACTTCAGGCAACACAGTCATGCCCAGCATGCAGCCTCGCAACTTAGGGGGCGGCTCCGTATGGAATAGCGCGATCTGTCTGCGCTTACCCGACTTTGCCCTGAATTCCTGGCAAAAGAATCATGGTCTCGAGGTGAATGCTGGTCAATTAGATCGCCACTTCGAAGCGGTGGAAAACTTCATGGAGGTGAAGCCCGTTGCGGATGATGTTCTAGGTGAACGGAACGAGCTATTTGCTACGGCATGCGAAAAGGCGGGCTTCCAAGCGACACGGATCGCACGAAACGAAACCGGCTGTAAAGGGTCAGCTGAATGCTTCACTCTTTGTCCGAATGACGCGAAATGGAGTACTGACCGCAAGGGAATTCCCGAAGTCCTGGAGCACGACGGTACCGTCTACACCTCGGTGGCAGCTCATGAGTTGTTGAAGGAAGGGAAGCGCGTTGTCGGCATGAGCGGCTATGTCGTTGACCCCGCAGACAAGCAGCGTCCTTACAAAGTTCAAATCAAGGCGAAGGTTACGATCTTAGCTGCGGGTTGTTTAGCGACGCCAGAGATTCTTCAGCGCAGTGGTGTCGGTAATGCGCGCGTCGGAGAGAACTTACGCTTTCATCCAGGCTCGATGGTGATGGGCGAGTTCGATCACGAGATTCAGCCTTGGAATGGCGCTACCCAAGGTTATCATTGCCTTGAGTTTCTCAAGGATGGCATCAAGCTGGAGGCTCTTTGGGCAACGTCAGGGATTATGGCGACGCGTTTTCCTGGTTTGGGATCCGACCTCCAAGGTCTTTTGAAGAACTATCGTAAGATGGCTTCCTG
>JAKVCH010000240.1 GCA_022447485.1 Polyangiaceae bacterium
TTCTCCGAATCTGTAGGTCGCAAGCTGAGGTTTTCAATCGTTTCCTGAAGAGCAGTGAGCGAGCTCTCCCAACCGAGTCGTTCTCGTGTTTCCTCCACAAGAGGCATAGCTAAGAAGGTCTTTTCGGGCGCGAGGAAAAAAGCCGGCGTATTCGACTCTTCCACAGGATTCAGCTGGATTTGACGGTTCAACATGAACTCCGCAGAGGCGCTACCACCCGGCGGTAAAAAGAAGGCAATCAGTACTCCAAGACACCCACCAAAGCATCCCAGGAAAAACCAGCGTTTTCCCCACTTCTGGGCAAGGCTTCGCAACCAAAAAAACAAAGACCACCAATCCACCTCCACCGGTGGAGAAAAAGCACCAACGGGACGAGAACGAACGGCCATCGAGCAATGGCCTTGCTGCGCCAAGCCTCCCTTTGGGTGGGGGCTATTGCCTGCGCGATCCACCATCGGCAGCGCCCCCAGACCCTTCCCTTCGCCACTGCTAGAGGACTCAGAGGTTCGATATTGCTCAAGGCGATTCGGAGCTGAAGAGGGCGGAGCTCGTGTTCTCATTGTTGTTTTTTGTTCCCCCCTTCGAAACGGCCAAAGCAGAGCTTTCCCTAATGGTAGAAAGCGTGAACCATAAGCCCTGTTCAAGCTCTCTTCTGCCCAAAGCGGTCAGAATCGACCCAATGGGAAGGGTCTGGAGACAAGAATCAGTACCGCTCCCCTATTCCGGGCTACCTTTCGCCCGTAATGCCCTATGAAGAGATGAGCAGGGCACCACTGAAATTCCACTGTCAGGATCAGCCCTGGAGTGTCGTTTTCCGAATCATTTTCCTCGTCCTTCTTTGCGCGATAGCCTGTAGCCATCCGCCCACCATCTGGGTGCACGAACTCCCCTCAAAAGAAAAGACAGTACGAAAGCTCCGGGTCGCAGACACTCTCCAGGTCCAGCTGCTCGGCGCCAGCGGCTTTTCGGAGAAACGGCGTATCCACATTGACGGTTCGGTCAACTTACCTCTGATTGGCGCTCAGCAAGCCCAGGGTCGAACGGTCTCGGAATTGACCCAGCACTTGAAGAAAGAGCTAGCTCGCATCATCAAAGCGCCTCAGATCAACGTCTCGTTGGTGACGGCCGCGCCTCTACGAATATCCGTGATCGGCGAAGTACAAGAGCCCGGCTACTTTCAAGTCGACGAGTCTCAAGGGGTTCTTCAGGTGCTCTCCCAGGCAGGTGGCTTCACCGAATTTGCCAAAAAAGACGAAATCTACCTGATTCGCTCCCATCATAGGCTGCCTCGAATCAGATTCAGCATGAAAACACTGCAGCTCCCGGATTCCGCTGCCGCAAGGTTTCGCCTACTCGACGGAGACGTCGTGTTTGTGGAGTGAATATTCATGAGCGCTACGGCGGTCTTCTCCCTTCTTCTCGCCTCTCAGCTGAGCCCCCAAATACCTACTGGTCCAATAGTTGGCGGCAGCTACCAGCTCCGTGCTGGAGTGCTCCCGGTGGAGGGCAGTTCTCAATCCCAGGCGACAGTGATGAACTTATTGGTTCCTGTGCTGGGGTATCAGCGTGCGGAAAGACGACATCGCTGGTCAGCTGCTTATCGACCCCGACTGAGTTATTCGTCGCCTCCGGTCACCACATTAGAGCGCCCTTTGATTCTGCATCGCCTCCATTTCTCCTTGGCGAGTCAGCTCAATCGCCGCTTGAATCTAGAAACAGACTTCTCATTTCAGGCTGGTGACTTGGATTATACCACCATCAACCTAGTGTTGATGCCCCAACAAACCACTCTCCCTTCTCTCGATGTCTTACAATGGTTTCATGGACGAGGTAGCGGTCAATTCACCTACCGTTCTTCCCGCCAAATCATGCTGGGTGTTCGAGTGGAGGCGAATTACAACCTGCCGCTGAACGAAGAAAGCCAAGAGGGCGTGGCCCGCAGCGCTACGTTTGATCTCGCCCCTTTCCTCTCTTTTCAAGAGACAAGGAGAAACGCATCGAGAGTGGAGCTCAACCTACGCTACGCTTGGTTTCCTGAACAGGGCATCTATGGAATCGCTGAGCCTGAACTCGTGCACGACTACCTACCCATGAATGACGCAAAACTAGAACTCAAGGTAGGAGCCGCATTCGTGAGGGTCTTTGACTCCTACGAGTTCACCGCGATGCAGCCGGGCGATCAGGAGATCAGCCCTATCGGCAGTATTCGCTGGACCCAAAAGCTATGGAACCAAAGGAAAAAGAGCCTGTTTTTTGCCGCAGCAGCGGTACTTCGCTGGAGCTTTGACCCTATCTTGGCGCTACCTCTTCAGCAAGCCGGTAGCCGCATCGGCATGGCGCTGACTCTTGGCCCTGCCTGGACTCTCGCGACTTGGTCATCGTTCACTACCGCGCTCAAGTCGAAGGATGCTCAAGCCTTACTTGATCCAAACGGAGACCCGAGGAACGACCAGGCCTTACTGCAAATCAACAGCCCTATCTCCTACGCTTTTAGCCGTGAATGGCAGGGGAGCTTTGGTCTCCGCGCAACTCTCCGCGGGCCAGCCGTCTACTACGGCTATTCAGCTGCACTCATTGAGCTTTGGGGATTTCTGGGAATCCGGTATCTCTTCGACGGCCCCAAGGTGCCGGCCGCACTGAATTCCTACTGAAGAAGGTGACGAGTTCAGCCCAGATATTGCTTCCTAAAATTGTAGGTTACAGCCAACACTAATCATCGGGTAACCCACGCGAACCAGGACCCCTACCTTGCCAAATTGGAAGCGACCCCCACCCTGGAAAAGCGGATTCACCAGCAAACTTCGACCGTTGCCGGAGCCAACGGGAATGGCGAAATCCAGGCCAACTTCGCCAACGACCGAAATGATTTTCGTAAAGTAAAAATTCCACTGAAACGCGCCGGGGAGAGAGAGCCAAACTAAACTGCGACCCGGAACGTTGCAGTACCTGAAAGGGTCGGGACTCAAACAATCACTCAATGCGAAAAAGCTTCCTGCACCAAAACTCACCGCTATATTGTTGTTGATTGTGCCGATAGGACCGTTCTGCAGAATTGGTATCGCGACGCGTACACTCGGCCCAGCTCCTTCTGCAGCATTGCCGTACCAGTATCCCAATTGTGGTTCGATTTCGAACTCGTAGCGATTATGCTGCCCAGGGCTGCGAATAATTCCGGCCGCGAAAGCTGAGCTGCTCATCAACAGCGTGACGAGCAGAGCCAGTTGGCATGTGATGAAGATTTTTGTTTTCTTTTTTGGATGCATCTTGGCTTCCCTGCCGCGACTTAGGGGTTTTCTTCACGCAACGCCTCTCCTCCGAATCGTTTCAACGAAATTCGTTTGTCGGTCGGTTGAAGCGGCTGAGCGGTAGTGCCACAATTAAGTCTTCTTGTCAGCTACGCAGAATGACTACGCATCAACCAACTATCCAGTGCTTTGAAGCCCCCGAACAGATAGCTCAATTCTTTTGGGAGGAGGTGAACGCCTTCCAGCAGTCTGCGACAGCACCCTCGCCTCAACTGCAGCTAATTTGGCCGGGTGGAAGCACAGCCGAACTTCTCCTCAAAGAGCACCCTCACGCTGAAGAACTCTCCAGAATCAACTCCTGGCTCCTCGATGAACGCTGCGTTCCTCTCTCTGATCCAGAATCCAATGCGAGACAACTCTTGCAGTGTAGCCCCTCGATGAAGCTCCATCACTATCAATTCAATCAGGAGGTTAAGAATGAAGACGCCTGGCAACAAGCACGAGCATATGCAGCTCACTATCGCGCCGAGGCGGAAAGACAGTTCACCTGGGGCATCATCGGCGTGGGTCCCGATGGGCATATAGCGTCTCTCTTTCCTGGGCATTCGCTGGAAAGCGAAGATTTGATTATCTACACGCCTCGTTCGCCCAAGCCCCCTCCTCAACGAGTCAGTTTCAGTCTCAATGCCATCGCCAATTTCAGCCGCTTGACGATCATCACTCTGGGCAGCTCAAAAGCCGATGCAATCGCGGCGGCTCTCGAGAGAGATGTCAGCTCACCCTTAGGCCGCTTACTGCAATTGAGGCCCGATTCCGAATTACTTTTAGACACCGAGGCCTCCGCAAAACTCAAGGACTAATCGGTTTCAGCAGTCGGATCATGCCAGCCGCCATGAAGAGCCGCCAAACGAGATGCCTCTCCTGGCCCCCATGTTCCCGCCTCGTAGCGAATCACTGGCGGCGGCTCTGCGAGGAGATCATCGACAATACGCCAGGCTTCCTCCACACCATCTTCTCTCGTGAAAAGAGTCTGATCCCCAACCAAGGCATCGCCGAGAAGACGAGCATAAGGGTTCGTCTGGGAATGTAGGTCAAGAGTCTCGGCCACTAATTCTCTCTGCACTAATCCTGATCTCGACTCGTCGTTTACATTCGTCGCTAGGGCAATCTCCACCTCTGGGCTCAGCCGAAGACGAATATGATTGCCCAAGCCAGCGACATCATGACTCAAGGGGGGTCGCTTGAACCGCACAAATATTTCCGCCGCAGAAATCGGCAAGTCTTTTCCTGCCCGAATCAAAAATGGCACTCCCTCCCAACGCCAAGAATCCAAATGCAGCCGGAGTGCTGCAAAGGTTTCCACTTGGGAATCTGGATCAACACCGGGCTCGGAACGATAATCGCGCACTTGCCCTCGAACGGCATCGTCGGGCCGGATAGAGCGAATCATCCTCAGAACCTTCACTTGCTCATCACGTAAAGCCTCGGGATAAGTGCCAACGGGTGGCTCCATCGCTAAATATGAGACAATTTGCAGAGCATGATTTTGGATCACATCACGAATCGCGCCCACCTCTTCGTAAAACTTCCCGCGACCCTCTACCCCAAAGTCTTCGCTTAAGGTGACTTGAACTGATTCAATATAATGACTGTTCCAAATTGGCTCGAAGAAAATATTACCAAAACGGAAGGCCAATAAGTTCTGAACAGCAGACTTTCCCAAGTAATGATCAATACGGAAAAGTCGATTTTCTCCAAAAATACTATGAATCGTATGATTCAACTCTCGAGCGCTTTCCAAGTCGCGACCGAAAGGTTTTTCCACAACAAGCCGAGCCCCCTCAGCGACGCCGGTTTTACCTAAAAGCCCTACGACTGGGGCAAACATGCTGGGCGGAATAGCTAGGTAGTGGAGAGCATGACGAGCGTCACCCAAAGCGCTCTTTAATGATGCAAAGGTGGCTTCATCTTGATAGTCTCCGTCAACATAGCGCAGCAGTCCCGAAAACTTCTCGAAAGTCGCCTCATCATACTGACCGTTTTCTTGAATCGACGCTTTCGCCCGAGCAACGAGGTCCGACAGCTGCCACCCCCTGCGAGCCATACCAATAATCGGGACCTCGAGCTTACCCCGCGCAACCAACTCAAAAAGCGCAGGAAATAT
>JAKVCH010000241.1 GCA_022447485.1 Polyangiaceae bacterium
TCTTGCGCCTCGCAAGCTTCCTGGGTGTCGTTCTGAACAGAAGCCTTCACTGTACATGCTGTGGGCGCTTCAATCGTTGCTAGCTGCTCAGAAAGCTCCTGACAGAGTGTCGCAACCTCTGCGTCCGAAAGGCTCGATAATTCGCGGGTATTGTCCAACGAAAATGTCACCTGAGAAATAGTTTCATCGGCACCACCGTCCGAACCACCATCTTCCGAATCATCACCACAGCCCGCTAGAATTGTTGAAAGGGCGAAACAAGAAAAAACTACTGAACGAGTCAACCAACGATGCATTATCTATCTCCGTAATCAGCGGCGAATCACCGCCTCGGATGCTCCTAGCATAAGAAATAAGCTCACAAGGGAATTTGGTTTTTATGATTAATATCAAACGGTTAAGAGAAGAGCGTAGCCTTCTTCGCGCCATTTCTTCGGGAGCGCTTTACTCCACAAGCACTCAAAGTCTTTTGATTTCTCAAACAATCTACCTCTCTAGCGCTTGCCAGAAGCTCTGCCCATTCTTAGATTCCCGCCATCATGCTCGATCTTCCAGATAATGGCCTCTACCGAACGACGACTGCTATGCCCGGACAGGAATCTGCATTCCCTGCCGGAGTTCTTGTCTACGTAGGCGAAAAGAACGGCCAGAAATTCGTTGTCCGACCCGGACAGAACAAAAATAACCGCTGGTTCTGGGGAGAACCGACGACTCCTTTGCGTAGCCCGACCTGGTCACGTACCTTGAAAAAGTTGCCCAGCGAAGGGTTCTATAACCTGGCTGAAGACCTGAACTTTGAAGGCGGCGGTAAATGGCTCAAGAACGCTCTCGTTCAGCTTGGCTATAACGCAGAAGGAAAAGGAATTATCTTTGTAGGGGAAAACCGTGAATCTTCGGAAGAAAATGCTCTCTACTTTAGTGATAAAGGCATGATGGCCAGCGACGAGCTCATGGAAACACTCACCTGGGCTCCGATTCTCCCTGTTAAGGCGAATTAGTCATGAATTGAGCCTTTCGCTCAAAACCTTTTCTCTCACCCCACAGGGCGGTGACTCATAAAAAAAGGAGCAGGGCTCAGGGCCTGCTCCTTTTTCTTTTCCATCTCCGCCTTCACTGCGCGATGCAGCCAAGCTCATAACGAGACTCCGATTCGATTTACTTCGCACGTGTGTTGAGCGGAGCTCGCGCGGTCACTGTCGCCGCAACAAAGTCACGGTTCAATTTAGCAATGAACTCCACATCAATTCCCTTCGGGCAAGCGTCCATGCACTCATAATGATTCGTGCAATGCCCAAAGCCTTCAGCCTCCATCTGCGCGACCATATTACGGGTCCGTGACTCTTTCTCGGGCTGGCCTTGGGGTAAGAGATTCAGGTGTCCCGCCTTGGCCGCAGTGAAGAGCATGGCCGAAGCATTCGGACAAGCTGCTACACAAGCCCCACAGCCAATACAGGCTGCCGCGTCCATCGCCTGGTCGGCAATACCTTTGGCAATAGGAAGAGCATTTGCGTCCTGGGCCGAGCCCGTGCGAGCCGTGACAAAGCCCCCGGCTCCAATGATGCGATCGAAAGACCCCCGATCGACGACAAGGTCTCGCACCACTGGGAACGCATTCGCTCGCCATGGCTCAATCCAGACCTCGTCACCGTCCTTGAATTGCCTCATATGAAGCTGACAAGTCGTGGTCGCCTTCTGTGGACCATGAGGAGTACCGTTGATGACCATGCCACAGCTTCCGCAAATTCCTTCGCGGCAATCGTGATCGAAAGCGATTGGCATTGTGCCATCGGCTACCAGGGTCTCGTTGACCTGGTCGAGCATCTCGAGGAATGAAGAATGCTCGGAAACATCTTTCGCCTGATAAGTTTCGAAGGAACCCTTATCGTCAGAACCGGTTTGCCTCCAGACATGAAGGACAAGATTAATCGTAGACATATTTTTTGATCCTCTCGACCTTCTCACTTATAGCTTCGCTGGGAAGGTTTCACGTATTCGAACTCAAGAGCTTCCTTGTGCAGGACTTGCTCTTGTTCTTCGCCCTGCCATTCCCAGGCTCCGACAAATTGATAATTCTCGTCGTCTCGCTTTGCCTCACCCTCTTCGGTCTGGGATTCTTCTCGAAAGTGACCACCACAAGATTCAGAGCGCATTAACGCATCGCGGCACATTAGCTCGCCCAACTCCAGGAAGTCGGCGACGCGACCAGCCTTTTCGAGGCTGACGTTGAGCTCTTCGCTCCCGCCGAGCACGCGCACGTTCTTCCAAAACTCGGCACGCAAGGCCTTTACCTTCTCAATCGCTGTCTCGAGGCCCTCTTTTGTACGGGCCATACCACAATATCCCCAGATGATTTTGCCAAGCTCGCGGTGAAAGGAGTCGACACTACGCTCACCATTGATCGAGAGCAGTTTTTCCATGCGATCCCGGACACTCTGCACAGCAGCCTGCACCTCTGGGTGGGACTGATCGATTTCGACTTTCTCGGCAGTTGCGAGATAATTCGCGACGGTTGCCGGCAGCACGAAATAACCATCGGAGAGTCCCTGCATCAATGCAGACGCTCCCAGTCGGTTAGCGCCGTGGTCTGAGAAGTTTGCCTCGCCGCCCACGAAGAGACCTGAGATGGTGCTCTCGAGGTTGTAGTCGACCCAAAGGCCGCCCATGGTGTAGTGGGTCGCAGGGTAGATGCGCATGGGGGTTGTGTAAGGGTCTTCCCCAGTGATGCGCTCATACATCTCAAAGAGGTTGCCGTAACGCTCTTCGACCGCTTTCTTTCCAAGACGTTGCACAGCATCGCCGAAGTCAAGATACACACCGCGCCGCTCACCATCGACCTCTGGACCAACACCAAGACCTTGGTCGCACATTTCCTTTGCTCGCCGAGAGGCGATATCGCGTGGCACAAGGTTACCGAAGCTCGGATAGATGCGCTCTAAGTAATAATAGCGATCTTCTTCAGGAATATCAGCAGGTGACTTTTGGATGTCTTCTTTTTTCTTGGGAACCCAAACGCGACCATCGTTGCGCAATGATTCACTCATCAAAGTCAACTTCGATTGATTCTCGCCACTGACTGGAATGCAGGTCGGGTGAATCTGAGTGTAACAGGGGTTCGCGAATAATGCGCCATGGCGATGGGCTCGCCATGTTGCAGTCGCGTTACAGCCCATGGCATTCGTGGATAGGAAAAAGACGTTCCCGTAACCACCGGTGCAAAGCACAACAACGTCGGCCAGATGAGACTCGATTTCACCGCTCACCATATTGCGGGTGACAATACCCCGCGCTTTGCCATCGACCTTGATCAATTCCAGCATTTCGGTGCGAGGAAACATCTCTACCGTTCCGGCATCGATTTGCTTGGAGAGAGATTGATAAGCACCAAGAAGCAATTGCTGGCCGGTCTGACCTCGCGCATAGAATGTTCGAGATACCTGAGCACCGCCAAAGGAACGATTCGCCAGCAGTCCTCCATACTCACGGGCAAAAGGCACGCCTTGGGAAACACATTGATCGATAATATTCACGCTCACTTCAGCAAGGCGATAAACATTGGATTCGCGGGCTCGGAAATCGCCCCCCTTGACCGTGTCGTAAAAGAGCCGAAACACACTATCGCCGTCGTTCGGATAGTTTTTGGCAGAGTTAATCCCACCCTGAGCAGCAATGCTGTGAGCCCGTCGTGGGCTATCCTGGTAGCAGAATGCCTTTACGTTATAGCCTTGCTCACCGAGAGTCGCCGCTAGGGCTCCCCCGGCCAAGCCAGTCCCGACGACGATAACGTTGTACTTGTGTCGATTGGCTGGATTCACCAACTTCATGTTGAACTTGTGGCGAGACCAGCGAGTCTCGATATCACCAGCAGGTGCTTTTGATTGTAGATCCATTCGATTCACCAAGCCTTCTTCAAAATTATTTTACCAGACCTAGAAGGACCGAGAGAGGTATCAAAATATTCCCGATCGTCACGAGAAGCGCAAAACTCTGGGCAATGAATTTCACCGTGCCATTCCTCAGCGGATTATTCAGACCGACAGTCTGAAAAAGACTGTAGGAGCCGTGGAATAAGTGCATTCCTAGAAAGCACATTGAAATGATGTAGAGAGCCGTCACCCAGGGCACAGAAAACCCATTGATCACGTTGGTGTAGACCGCCGAGAAATGCTGATGCTGATAGTCGCCCATCGCGATACCCGGAAAGGTAAAGTGCGCGAGGTGGTAAAGAAGAACCCCGAGGAGCCACATGCCGCTGTACTTCATTGTCAGAGCAGCAAAAGTCGTCTTGTTGTTCTTCTTGACTTTATAAGCAACGGGCCTGGCGGCAGCTGACTGAGCAACAAGCTGCATCGCCGTCGCGATGTGCATCGCCAGCGAGAGTAAGAGAACCCCTCGAGCCAACCAAAGCAAAGGACCCAATTTGTGAATCCCGACCGCGTAGGCGTTGTAGGCATCGGGACCCAGGAAAACCTGGAGATTTCCTGCCATATGCCCCAGCACAAAGCCGAACATCACAACACCGGTAAGGGCCATGACGATTTTCTTTCCAATCGTCGTATCAATAAAAGTGAGAGCCTGATTCATGGCGATATTTTTTCTTTCGAAGCCCAGATGGACTTTTTGTTTCGTGGCCGAAAAGACAACGAGCCAACAGGGTAGCAGCGTAGGTTTCCGCTTCTCAGACGGATGATTCCTTCAATTTCTTTGATTGAAGAACTTTCTGCTGCATGGCTTCTAGTTAAGGCGAGAGCTGAAAACAACAGCAAAAACGAGACAATAGACTCTGGCTTTCGACACCAAGACGAAACAATGCTGAGAAAGTTTCTTCCGAGAACAGCCTAGCCTGGATTTTTGCTGAAGCACGAAAATTGCGGCAGCTTATGAGCGCTCGGACAGCTCGTCCACCCAACCAGCACGAGCCCCTGGAAAGGCGTCGGCAAAGGGCAAGTAGGGCTTGATATCAAGAATTGGAGTCCCATCGAGCAGATCACAAGGGCCCAGATGCAGGGTCAGCCCCTCAACGCGCAGCAAGCGACAGCATGAAAGCGCTATCCCGTTCGGGCGATGAGGAGCTCTGGTGCTCAGGAGCCCTCGCTTGACCCGTGGTCCTCGGGGAGGAACGACTTGAGCCTTCCAGCCTTGATTGAGATGGAAGTAGCCCAAAGCCCAAATGCGATCGAAGCCCTCAAGGTCCTGCAGTGATTCCGGACCAATCACAGCTTCGTTCAACACAATCGAGGCCGACAGACATTCGCGTTGCTCTCTTTCCCCGCTCACCTCGGGTTGGCGCGGAGTTCCATGACGTTCAACATGAGGCGAACGCACCACTCCTATAGGAGTCATCGAGATAGCGAGGGGGGACGGAAACCGGCCCGAGTAGTCACGCGATGGCTTAGAAACCAT
>JAKVCH010000242.1 GCA_022447485.1 Polyangiaceae bacterium
AGGGCGAAGAAGAGCTCACTCAAAAAGTGGTTCCGCTCTTCGCGATGTTGCAGAACGCGACGGTCACCCAAAAAATTCGACGAGCGACGGTTGGAAATTCGACGGAACGCCTGATTCTCGTTCGCGACACGAACCGTCTGGTGGCAGAAGCGGCGGCGAAGAGCCCGCGATTAACAGAAAATGAAGCTCGGCAAATTTCTGCGAGTCGGGTCGTTTCTGAAGATGTGCTGCGTATTATCTCCAGCAATCGTGAGTTGGTTCGTGCCTATACAGTGAAATTAAACCTAGTCACGAACCCTCGTACTCCTTTTACGTTTGTATCGAGAATGCTACCGCATCTTCGACTGAATGACCTCAAAGCGATTTCACGCAGCAAAAATATACCCGGAGCTGTGGTGAAGGCAGCGAAACAGCAAATGGAGCGCCGCAAATAAGGGCCATCAGCCGATTTTGACGGAGCGAGGAGGAGAACTCTCAAAAGGAGTCAGCGCATTGCTGAGCTGCTCCTGCCCCCATCGCTCCCGCAAACCACTTAAAGAAGAGCTTAAGAGTCTCGATTCAAGATCTCTTTAAGGAGGTTATCGACAATCTTTGTGGGTATTTTCTTGACACAGGAGCCCTCTACAAGAAGTCTCAAAGGGCCGTGGCTAAGCAAAAAATACTCCTCGTCGATGCTGACCCTGCAAGCATTCGTGTTTTAGAAGTGAGCCTGAAAAAAGCTGGCTTTAGCGTGACTACGGCTGCCGATGGTCAGGACGCATTGACAAAGTTAGATTTAGCGACCCCTGACCTAGTACTGGCCGACACTCGATTACCGCGTCTCGATGGCTATGAGTTGGTACGAAGGCTGAAGGAAAACCCGGAGTTTGCTCTTATTCCAGTTGTTTTCCTCACGAGCCAGAAAAGCGTCGAGGATAAAATTCGTGGGTTGGAGCTGGGAGTTGAAGACTACCTCACCAAGCCAATATTTGTTCGTGAGTTGATTGCTCGCGTTCATATGCTCCTGACCCGTCGTGCTCATTCATCGTTTACGAATCGGACGCCGAAAAGCACGAAAATGCGCCTGAGCGGCGACCTTTCCGACTTAGGAGTGATTGACTTACTGCAGACCTTTGAGATGGGTCGAAAGAGCGGCATTGCCAAGCTGCACTCGCCGGCCCATGAAGCAACGATCTACTTCCGAGATGGGCGGGTGATTGATGCTGAGCACGGACAATTAGCAGGTGAAGAAGCTGTTTATCGTTGCCTCATTTGGCCGGCTGGTCACTTTGAAGTTGAGTTCTTTCCCGTGGACCGTGATGAGGTGATTCTAACATCGACTCAAGGCCTGCTGATGGAGGGCATGCGTCGGGTCGATGAGTGGGGACGCCTTTGTGAACAGCTCCCAGATTTAGCAACCTTGTTCAAAGTCGAGGGCTCTTTGCTCGCAGAACGTCTGAATGAAATACCGGACGAGATCAACGGCATTCTTCGGCTTTTTGATGGGCACCGCTCTTTGATGGAGGTGATAGATAATAGTCCCTTCGAGGACCTTTCGACATTATCTACGATCACCAAGCTCTATTTTGAAGGGATGCTAGTACCTGCCGAAGAGGTTCCCCTGGACGAGTCGATGGTGCCGGCCGCCATGGTGGTCGAGACTTCAGATGATCTGGAGAATGGCACTCCTGATGCGCAGCAGAGAACTTCGTCTGAGGCTGCTATGCAAGAACAGGAGAACTCACCTCAAACAGAGCGAGGTGTAGGCGAGGAGCGGCGCCCCCCCGCTCCCGCTTCAACCATCGAACCCCAACCCCTTGGTGAATTCCGCAGCTCCTGGCGACCACCTGCTCCGGAACTCACGGAGGAGCAAATAGCCCTGGGTGACTTGGAGAGCGCGTTGAAAGCGGGACAGGGGATCGGTTCGAAAGAAGACTTCACGGAAACGGTCCAAGGGATTGCGCCAGCCCCAGTCGACTTGGGGGAGGCGGCAGGTGTTGTTGCTCGGGAAGTTCAAGCGACAGAGCCAGCAGCTTGGCCAGATGCAGACGCGGAGCCTTTGGTCGGAAGAGCAGATACTTGGGGCAGGAATGCCCCGCCGTCCGAGCGTGAGTTCGAAAGTACGGTCGCCGAAGAAAAATCAGGACCTCCAACTCCGCGTTTCGCCTCGCAATTTGCCAGCAGTCCTCAAGACGTAGCTGCGCGGCAGGTTCAAGCGCCTCGGGAGTCGCTTCCGGGTGGCTCTGCCGAGCTCCAGGAAGCACCTTTGCCCTTTGCGAGCGCTGCTGAGTCCCCGAGCGCAGCTGAGTCACCGAGCGCTGCTGAGTCACCGAGCGCTGCTGAGCCCCCGAGCGCTGCTGAGCCCCCGAGCGCTGCTGAATCAGCAATTGCAGCTGACTCAGCGCCTCCACCTTTTGAGCAGCTCTCTGCTGGTCGGAGAGATCAAGGGCCGGTACCACCATCAGATTCTGTACGGGTGGAAGACGTGGCCGCGGCGAGCCAGCCTCGCTCCTCAGAAAAACATCTTCTCTCTATGCCCAGTGGTGAAGATAATAACGATTTTGAGATCGAGGAGGATCAGCTTCCTCTCTCGCTCTATCCACCTGGTGTCTTGCGCCAGCGTCGCGCCCGCAATACGAAGCTGGTTGTTGGGGCTCTGGGCGTACTAACTCTCCTTGGAGTGCTTGCTGCTCTGATGGGGGGAGGCGATTCGAAATCTGAAGTGACGATGGATGAGCGCCTGGCTCCGAGTTCGAATACCGAAGGTAGTCAAGCGTCCGCTCCCCCAGCGCCCTCAGTCCCAGCGCCTCCGGCTCCAGAACCTATTCCAGAAGAAGCCGCTCCTCCGGCTGCTTCCGAAACTGACCCGGTGGAGCCGGAAAATGCGGCTCCACTCCCGTCGTCCCAAGGCAAAAATCTCGCGCGCGCTGCTCCCGATAAGTCTCGCGCTGCCCCTCAACGAAAGACAAAGCCGCCCGAAAGTAGTTCGAGGCAGGCTAGTCTTGTGAGCCCTTCGCCGAAGAAAGATCCCAAGCCTCCAGAACCGCCCGCCGAAGAGGTGGTGGAGAAGCCTCCGGTTGCAAAACCTTCCGGGCCACAACCACGGAGTTCAGCAGGGAATGCCAAGACTTCCCGCGCGGTCCAGAAAGCTCGAGCAACGCGCCAGTCATCCACACCTCCTCCGAGCGCCGGCTTCCCGGTGGATTGAGGCTATTTTGGGTCGGAGTGGAGCTATCTGCGGGCCGCGTAGGCCGGTGGCTGAGGAGTCTCTGAATTCTCTCCGGCTCGGAGTCCCGCAAAGAACTTGAGGAGAATGGGGGCACAAACGTCTGGAATTTCCTCATGGGGAGCATGACCACTATCGAGGAGCTCCAGTCCGGCATTCGGCATCTCTCTCGACAGCCGACGGCCATTTTCCACTGGAAAAAGCTGATCATCACGGCCCCAGAGGATGAAAGTCGAAGAGCGTACTCGACGGGCATCTGCGAGGATGGGCCGGGTATCAAGAGTTGAGCGCAAGATGGCAAGGGTTGCGGCTCTCGCTGCCGGAGGAGCAAAGCTGCGGTAGTAAAAATCGAGGGTTTCGCTGTCGATCTTGGGGTTGACCTCTTCGCGATAGAGGGAGGAGAAGAGTCCCTGACCCACGAGCTGCCGAAAAATAAATCCACCGATCATCGGAGCTAAAAGTGCCCTCTTAGCGGTGGATGCAGGATGGGGGTGTGTCAGCGGGGCAATCAACCCGACCCGTCGAGTGGCTTCGGCGTGGGTGGCCGCAATCCGTAGAGCGACGGCTCCTCCAATCCCGTGGCCCAAAAGATGTGCTCGAGCGAGACCTAAGCCACTGAGTAGGTCGATGACAGCGTCGGCAAATGTGCTGATGCCATAGGAGAAGCGCCGTGGTGAAGGTTGTTCACTCTCGCCAAATCCTGGGAAGTCGAAAGCGATCACGCGAAATCTTTCGGCCAGGCGACTTGCTAAAAGATCGAAAGACTGACGAGGCGTGAGTGCCCCTGGAATGATCACAATACTCTCAACGCCTGGTTTTGCCGTGGCGGCTACCCATTCCGTTGTTCGTAGGCGAATACCCCTGGCACCTACATCGCGCTGAATTTCCAATATTTCTGGTTGAAAGCTCATGAGGCTGCCTTGCTTCAGCTGAGAAGCGTAGCTGAAAGAGACCGACCTGACTATCGACGTCTCGGCGGTCGGCGATGGTCCAGCCACCCTTCTATTTATCGAAGTAAAAGTCAGGGCAAGATGGACGTTAAATTATCTCCATAGTTACTTTAATGGCAGCATGAATATCGCCACATGGACGTTAAATCATCTCCATGGATAATTAACTCCCCCAAATTCAGCTCCACCCATGGACGGCAAATTATCTCCATAGATATTCTTTTAAGGTGTGACAAGCACTGTCACAGTTGGTTTTTCGCACAGTAACAATCACGTTTTAAAGAATATTCCCTTAAATTTGATTGGAAAAAACATTTCTTGAATTCCACTGAATGGAATATATTCATTTTCACCACTGGGGGAGCACTCATCACGATCATTTAAGATGAGTAATTAGTGAGAGTTCTATCTAAGTAAGATCGACTCTCTCCTGTGATCAAAGAACGCGATGGACGATAAGACATTGAAAATTATGGAAGAAAAATTCGCCCGAGGGTTAACCTCCGGTGAGATTCTTGAGGTTTTTTCCAATAATTCTCAGCCACTCAGCGAAGCGAGTCTTCGCAAGTACGTACAATTAGGTCTTTTGCCCCGTAGCGTTCGGGTCGGCGAAAAAGGTAAACACCGGGGCTCCAAAGGGGTCTATCCCGTGCGCGTATTGCGGCGGATCCTCTTGATTAGAAAGCTCATGGAGCAGGAGTGGACGATTGAGCAGATCCAGAATGATATTCTCTGGTTAAGGGGCGACCTCGAAGAACTCGACGGCTCCTTAGCCAGTTTTCTACTGAAGCTTGGGCAGGCTCGAGAAGCAAAACCCGAGCTGGGGTTCCGTGAGAAAGAAATCAGCAAAGTACGCAATATTGCTGCTGATTTAATGCAAAGGCTTCGAGGCCTCGATGCCCGTTTTTCGGCATCTGCGGGCTCAACTTTGAGCGCTACACACTTTCTTGAAGTGGGAGAGAGTCCCACATTGCAAGTTGCAGAAAACGCACCGCAACGACGGCATCGTCGTCGAGCGGGCTTGGTCGAATCAGAGCAGCTCGTCAGCGAGAGCCAACAGGCTTGGGACGAGGAAGCTCAGGTGGCTGGTTAATTTTTCCCGATGGAAGCGGGCGAGAAGAGAGAAAAATGGAAGCAAAAAGAATCAATCTAGAGAGTGTTGGCTCAGCCGACAGCGAAGAAGAGACGATCACCCGCGAGCAGCGAAGATCTCGACGAAAAAGAGA
>JAKVCH010000243.1 GCA_022447485.1 Polyangiaceae bacterium
GGGGATCGCCTTAGCGCTAGGACTGCTCCTCCCCTTACTTCCTCTACTCAAGAAGAAAAGAGCGTCTCTTTCTCGCTCCGCATTGACGGTGCCCGCCTTTGCCCTTCTTGGCTGTTTTCTGGTGGGCCTCGCCCCCTCCGCAGATCCGGGAATCATGCATGTCGGCGTCCACGCAGCTATTCGCAGTAAGCGCACTAAGAACGCCATGTCTCGCTACGCATCGAAAACGGCCGAGGTGATCTTTACGAAAGATGGTCTGAACGGGACTGTCGCCGTCGTGAAAAATCGCCATGGCAGAGGCGAACTCGACCTCGTCTTCGCCGGAAAATGGGTCGCTAGCACCTTGAAATCCAGCCGAACCCATCTGCATTACCTTGGTCATCTGCCGATGTTACTTTCTCCTAAGACGCCCCAAAGCGCCGTGGTGGTTGGCATGGGCGCCGGTATCACCACGGGGGCTCTCCTGACTTATCCTCAACTCGATCGTGTCGATCTCGTCGAGCTTGAGCCGGCAGTGGTTCTTGCTGCTGACTACTTCAAAGAGTTCAATCATGCCCCGCTCAGTGATCCACGATTGCATCTGAATATCGAAGATGGTCGGACGTTTCTTTCCTTTTCCCAAAAAGAGTTCGACCTGATCACTTCGGATCCCATTCATCCCTGGGTCAAGGGTGCGGCCAATCTCTACTCACTGCAGTACTATCAAGCGGCCGCAGCTCATCTTAGTCGAGAAGGCATCTTCGCTCAATGGATCCCGAGCAGCATCTCCAAGGTATCAGCAGATGCGATCGTTCGTAGCGCAGCTCAAGCATTCGATCATCTCTACACCTATGTTTCGAATTACGAGGTGATTCTCTTCGCGAGCCAGACTCCGATCGAACCCAATCTCGAAGTTTTCAAAAAGCGAGCCGAAGCCCTCTCGGTGACCGACGATCTGCGCACGGTCGGAACATCACCTGAAAGACTCTACTCGTCGCTCAAGAAGCATCTCCGACGACAAGATAATGTGGGGCGCAACCTCGGGCCGGGCGTCAAGCCTGGACAATTGAACACAGACGACAACGTCTTTCTCGAACATCGACTGCCGTGGGATTATTTCTTCGATGAGAATTTTCTGTTGCGACCAAAGAAAAAGAAAATGTGAAAGCGCTTCCTTAGTCAACTGATCCCTCTGGGAATCGGTCGCATTGAATGTTAGCCATGTCCGAATGATACGTTCAACGCAGTGGGTAGGGATGATTGCTGTCGCTGCAGCAATCATCGGTTGTGATAGCTCTGAAGAAACAGATGATAGCCTCGACCAGGCGGGGACAGCTGATGATCAGGAAGCGGACGCGAGCGATTCAGCCGATCCGCTAGCAGGCATCGTCGACGCGAGCGAAGACAGCTCATCGGATAGCCCTGACAATGCCAGTCTCGGCTTAGAAGGCAACGAGGTCATCACTGGCTGTACGGGATCGTTTCCAGAGGGCCGAATGGTCTTGGAACATGGTCGCACCATCTCGCCTGCGATCACCAATGACAGGCTGGAGCTCTTCTATGTACAAGGAGAGCCAACCGAAGAACGTTTCTACGTCACCCGCCGAGCGACACCCCAAGACAGCTTTGAGCCCGGCGAATTGGTGACCACGCTCAATTCGGTTTGCAGCGAGGGACAAGAACTCAGCATCGATATTTCGGGCGATGGTTTACGAGCCTACGTGGCTTGTCACGACGATATCGACACCTTGGCTGAATTCTATGTCGCGACCCGAACCGAAAGAACAGACTCTTTTGGTGAGCCTTTAAGCCTAGGGACCCACGCTGCCAGCTTCTCGGTGGCCTACGATGAGCTCAGCGCCTACGGCACCCTCTACTACAGTGGTGATGCGACACTTTTTTCTAGCCGCGACGATCTCACGGCTACATTTGGTGCACCATCACCTGCATCGGGCTTGGAATCAGCCCCGTTGATTGCCCCGGCGCTCAGCCCGGATGGCCTCTCCTTGTACGGGGCCTTAGATGGCAAACTCCAGGTAGCCACTCGAGATACTTTGGACTCTCCATTCGGAACTCCAGTCCCGATTTTTGGAGAAGGAGTGGTTGCCGGTGGACCTGATATGGCAGGAGATTGTCGACACATGGTCTACGTCACCTACGGCGGAGCTGACGAGAATCTTCGATATATGATTTCTGAAACTGAGCGTCCACTCGACTAATCATCCACTCCAACTCGACGAGCACTCTCCCCCTGCGTCGTCAGGGGTGAGAAGCAAGCGAGCGCCGCGATTGATGTGCACCGCCCGAAGCAGACGAGGGCACCTGAGTGCGCGTGGAAGCGGCTGAGTGCGCCTGGAAGCGGCTGAGTGCGCGTTGATGCGGCTGAGCAGAAGAGTCAGCAACTCATTCGACGATGATCTTGCCCTTCATGCCCTGATCGGCATGAGGGGTACAGACGTAGTAATAGGTGCCCACAGTATCGAAGACAATGTCCTTGGTTTCGCCAAAGTCGAGGGAAAAACCATTCGGAAGCGGCGTGCTCTCTTCGGCATTGTAGGTGGCCTCAGAGACTTCTTTCACGTCGTGATTATTCGAAACACTGAAGCGCACCGTATCACCCACCTGGATTGATAGCTCTGCTGGGCTGAAGTTGAGTCCCCGAGTCGTAACACTGAGGGCCGCGTCGTCGTCCGTGTCCCCGCCTGAGTTTTCTCCTCCTGAGGCAGTGTCTTCGTCTGTCGCAGAGTCTTCATCTCCCGCGGCAGCACCGGTACCTGAAGAGACACCACCACTTGGCTCCGCTCCACCCGTAGCAGGCGAACCGCCTGAGCCGCCGGTCGACGGGAGGCCACCTGCGCCTGGACTCGTTCCACCCGTATTCGTCGTGTCGGTATTTGACGCGCCAGAGCCTGGGCTGAGGCTAGCGGCAGCGCCTCCGCTAGGAGCGCTGCTCCCTTCGCTATTTTCACTTGCTCCGCTGCCTAGGTCGTCTCCACTCTCGGCATCGCAAGCTGCAGTCATCGCAACAGCTGCACAAAGGGAGAAGGAGATGAGGTGGGGCGTTAAAAAGCCAAGGGTCGTTCGCATGAAAGACTAACTAACATCAACCACTGACACTCGCCAGGCGCCCAGGCTCATTCATCTCGCTTCTCGCCTTCTTTCGCGTAGCAAGCCTTATCCAAATGAGAATCAAGAGACGTCTTTTCCACTCAAAAAGAATATTACAACACACCTTCGAACTTGATGGCTCGCCTCCTGTCAACAAGCAGAAATGAAAGCCTACTTCGCCGCCGGTAACAGCCGCTCGCGCTACTCTCAGTTCTGAAGTGATGCATCCTCATCACAGTTGAAGGTCTGAGAAGCTCCTTACATCCGGCGGAATATTCTTTTAACCGCTGAATTTTTGTCTCTCGATTGCTTAGCTTTTGCAGAAAAAAACCATCAGGCGTCTGATCGGCGCTATCATTTCTGACCATGGTGAAGTTCTATCGGAGCGCCTTTCGAGCGACGTCACTCCCCTGCCTCACTGCCTTCTTCTCTCCGGCTTCGCGATTTTCCCAGGCTTTGCTGTGCTCTCCCGCTTCGCTGATTTCCCAGGCTTTGCACACTTCTCAGGCTTCACGGGTCCCCTTAGGTTCGCTGGTCTCCCTCGCTGCGCTGTCGCTTCTCGGCTGCGAAACAGGACCCAGCAAAGAAACAACGAGCCGTGAACCGACGGACAGCCAAGAGCTCACGGAAGAGCAGGATCCCCTCGGTATTGGCTGCGATGTACAGACAATTCTGGCCAAGAGTGAAAATGGCTGCACCGAGGCAGGCGGTCATGGCGCGCGCCCACAAGCGAATCTCGACCTTCTCAGCCCCGGAGTCGGGGAGCGTCTCGTGGGAGTTGCGGCGACAGGAGAAGCATGCGGCGGCGAGCCGCTGATCAATTTAGACAGCCCCGAGCAAAGTCTCTTGCTTCGCAAGATCAACCCTGCGCTCTTCGGTGATGACGGACAGACCTGTGGAGGCATCATGCCCCTCAACTCAGAGGGAGTGAGTGACGACGACTTTGCGTGCTTGAAGCGCTGGGTCCTTGCTCTTGCTGATCAGACCGAAGTCGCTGGCGCCATCAGCTACAAGGATGAATGGGAAAATGTGTCTGTTGAGTCCTATCTCTCCAAGGTGAAGGGATTGACGAATGGTGGCATCGTCACCCAAGAGGAACTAACGGCTGTACGCGCCGATCCCACACAAATGAAGGCTCTAGTTCAAAACTGGGTCGAGACGCCCGCCTTCGAGTTCAAGCTGAAAGAGTTTCTGAAAGTTGCTCTCCAACAACGCTACATCAACGACTTGGTCGATCAGTCAGACTCGCTCAACTTCCCAGGACCGCGCCGCAATCTTTTACAGTCCAACGTAGACGAATCTTTTGCAAGAACAGCACAGAAGCTTGTTCTTGCAGGTCGTCCATTTACCGAAGTACTCACAACTCAAGAGTGGGAAGCAACAACGGCGCTGCTGGTGCTCCTTGCCTACACCGAGTTTGATGATGCTGAAAAAAGAGAGCTGCGTCACTACTTTTACGAAGAGGAGCCACCCGAGGGAGCACCCGAAGGTACGACGAGTCTCGCCCAGTCAGCCAGCACTGGCTTTTGGTACATTCAAGACTTTCCCGACGGCTGCGGAGTGAAGTCTTTACGGGGCAATCAGATTTTTGACTTCCTCTTCGGCCGCATCAACTGCAACCCCCAGGCCTATGTTCCGGCGAACCCTGTTGTCAGCGATGCTGACTTCGCGGACTGGCGGACCGTGAAAATGAGTCCCACAGCGTCGAGGAGTGGACGCATCAACTTCTGGGATATGCCCGCCCTGCGCGAGGCAACGGAGCTCCCGGTCACGCTCCCCCGCGTGGGCTTTTTAACGACTCCGGCCTTTTTAGGAAATTGGGCCACCAACGAGGATAACCAGTTCCGCGTCGCAGCCAGTCAGACAATGATCACGGCTCTGGGACGAGAGTTTATTGCTGGCGACTTGACCGAACCACTGACTCTTGAAGGGCTAGATGAAGTTCACTCGGAGCCAGGTAGTACCTGTTATGGCTGCCACGTTTTACTCGATCCAATGAGAAATTATTTCGCCCAGGAATTCGACACCGACTATCAAAGAAACGTCGAATCGCTTGCACTCAACCCCGGATTTGCTTTTCGAGGAGAGGCAAGCGAGGGCGGAGATATCTATGAATTTGCAGCTCGTATCGCCGAGCATCCCCTCTTTAGCGCCGCCTGGGTGCAGAAGCTCTGTTACTACGCAAACTCCCAAGCCTGCGATGAGGATGACCCTGAGTTTATTCGCCTCGTCACTGAGTTTCAGAGCTCCGGGTACGATATGAAAAAGCTCTTTGTTGAG
>JAKVCH010000244.1 GCA_022447485.1 Polyangiaceae bacterium
TGCTCCTCGCATTCAAACTCCAATGATTCTTGGTCTCGCTTTGATCGAGTCTTTGGTTCTTTTCGCATTCGTTATTGCTTTCTTACTTCAGGGTAAGATTGGCTGAGAGCGAAAGCTCAATCGCGGGGTGCGAATGAAGTACGGTTATTGATTGTACTTCATTTCGACCGACCTTCAGAAAACGGCCCGATGATTCGGGTCGTTTTTTTATTTTTGACTCGATATTTCTGCTGAGCTTTCCGCTCAACAAGTCGACCCAGGTTGCGGCCTTCGGCGTTACTTGGGCGGACGCAGCATAGCCCAGATCTCGACGGCCATGAGTTGTAAAGCTAAGAGGCCGGCTATCGCAAAAAGGAGATAGCTGGGAAGCGTGTGTCCAGCTGTCAGTAGGAGTGAGGCGGAGAGCAGGAGGAACCCCATGAGGATCGCTGTTGAAAGCCGAAGGCCCAGCAGCCGAAGAGTGCGGCTTTTCTGGAGGTCATTGGTATGGATATGCAGTCTGCCAAGACGTAAGTCGTCGAGCACCTCCTCGACTTGTTGAGGCACGTTGTAGCCAGCATTGCCGAGACGCTCGATGCGCCGCAAGAGTTCGTTCCCCATACGCTCGGGCGAGTAGCGTTTTTTCAACAGTTCTGTGAAGAGTGGTCGCGACTCTTCGTAGACATCGAATCCGGGATCGATTTCTTTGCCGATGCCCTCGATGGTCATCAGCGACTTGCCCATCAGCACAAAATCTGTGGGAATTTCCAGACCAAACTTGAGTGCACCGCTGACTAAATCGCGAATCATTGCGCTCAACTCGACGTCTTCGAGTGACTTCCCGATGTAGCGCTCGCAGAGCATGGTGACCTCTGCCCGAAATGCCTCTCGATCGATCTTCTTTGTCGGAGTGCCAATTTCGTAGAGCGCTTGAGCAATGGCATCGTAGTCTTGTCTCAGGGCCGCTATCACTACATCGATTGTCAGATCGCGCATGCGCGGACTGAGACGACCAACCATGCCTAGGTCGATCATGCTGAGGATCGGCTCGCCAGCCTGGCCATGAATCAATACATTTCCAGGGTGAGGATCAGCGTGAAAGAAACCATCCTCGTAGATTTGTTTGATCATCGTCCGGTAGGCGAGACGGGCGATTTCTCGACCATCATGCCCTCTTTCCAGAGCCGAGTTCACCTTGATCCCCGGCATAAATTCCATGCAAATCACCGTCTTGCTGGAGGCATGGGCATAGATTGCAGGGAATCGCACTTGGGGATTCTCATTGAAGTTTTGTGCAAAGCGTCGAGCGTTTTCAGCTTCTTGGATAAAGTCGAGTTCAGCAGTAATCGCTTGATCAAATTGCCGTACTAAACCTACGGGCGAGTAAATGCGCGTTTCTGGTACCGCCTTTTCCAATAATGCAGCAAGGGTGTGGAGAAAGTCGAGGTCGCTGGCAATCGTTTTGGCAATGCCGGGACGCTGGACTTTCAACGCGACATCAATTGTTCCGGCCTCCGATTCGAGATCGGGCGCAGGGCTGTCTCCGGGGGATGCAGGGCTGTCTCCGGGGGCTGCAGGGCTGTCTCCGGGGGCTGCAGGGCTGGCGACATTCAGTTTTGCGCGATGCACCTGAGCGATGCTAGCTGCTGCCAGGGGCTGCTCGTCGATTGAGGCGAAGAGCTCTTCGATAGGAAGACTCAGGGAGCTCTCTAACTGTTGGCGGACTTCGGCATAGGGTAGGGGAGGAAGGGAGTCCTGTAATTTGCGGAGCTCAAAAATGAGATCTGCGGGCAGCAGGTCCGGCCGTGTTGATGCCAATTGACCTAGCTTGACAAAGGTCGGTCCTAACTCTTCGAGGACAAGGCGAATCCGAGCAGCCGTTGAGGGCTTACCTCGAGACTTTCCCCTGGTGTCATCGCCTGCTGTGGACTGAGCGTTGGAGGCTGCATCTGGCCCGGTCTCTGCAGAAGGCTCGGGACGAGAAGGTAAACCGATGCGACTGACGACTTGGCCAAACCCATGACGGATGAGTACCGATGAGACTTCTCTGAGTCGGGAGATGTCCCGGGCGGCACTGACGAAGGAGACCATTGGGTGCTTTTAGCCAAGAACGCAGTGAATCTCGTGATTGCATATTTTGAAGACGTCGCCATTGACGATAGCGCGCCTCTGGACCCGCTGCCCGGAGTACTCGACGCCGTTCGTTGAACCCATGTCGACCATATAATATTCGGCTCCCGAGAGCTCGATCATGGCATGTTGACGGGAAATATTTGGGTCACGAATGGTCAGGTCGGAGGACGATTTTCCCCGGCCAATGACGAATTTGTCTTTGGTAACGGGGTAACTTTGACCGTCGTAGACTAACTGCAGAGGGCGGGCGACAGCCGCGGGCGGCGCCTGAATCACAGGCGTCGGTGCCATTGGACGAGGAGCCGCCGAAGGTGCAGGCGGCGCCATCGGCGGCAGCTGATGCGCTGGCAAGGGTGCGGTATGATGAGCGCTTGTTGTGGGTTGATGGGAAACTGTGGCTACTGGTGGTGACGGCGGGGCTGGAAATGATCCACCGCGTATTGCCGGTGCACTAGGATTTACCGCCGGTAGAGGGGGCGCAGGTGCAGGTGGGGCCGCAGCTGCGCCTGCCGGAGCTTGATGCCGTGGAGGCGGAGCAGCTGCTGTCGTCGCCGTTCGCGCTGGCGGCCGAGCATTCGGAGCCGCTCCTGCTCGGGCAGGAGGTGGAGGTGGAGCGGCTGCTCCAGCAAGAGCCCCGGCAGTTGCCGCTGGGGCTGGCGCTCCTCCTCGGCCCTCTCGCAAATAGCCGCGCTGCCGGGCGTACTGCTTCATGGCATCATTGATCAAGTAGTCGAAGGAGCATTCGAGCTCTTGTCCCATTTCTTGAAACACCTCGTAGAGGCTATTGCGACATTGAAAGGTTCGAGGGGTTTTTCTGTTGCCTTCGCTCATCTTTATTTACCTGGTTTCAGGAGGACATTCTTCAGGTCGTCCACCCTGACATAGATTAAGGAGGTGTCACAAGTCTGGCAGGTCTTCCAATCTGGCTGAAAGACTATTTTTTTACGGGCGCGGGAGCTTCCGCGTTCTTGGGTTTGTTTTCTTCAGTCTCTTCTGATTCTTCCGGGGCTCGTGAGAGTAAGGGTGGCAGGATGCAGAAGCGGATGAACTCACCGACAGTTGAGACTTTCCTCGCCACTGCCTTGCCTTCCTCTACGAGGTTGCATGTCCAGGAGCATTGTTGATCGTCTTTTGGACAGCTCGGTACTTTCGTTCGATCGGAGAGGTAAGGGCTCAGCTGAGCTTGGTCGTCCTTATCGCCCTCGGAGAAGTAATAACCGAGAGCCGTGAGTCGCACTCCAACCGGGTAGGTGGGTTTTGAGTATTGGCTGGAGAGTTCAGCTGGTTGAGCCTGATCGACTTCTTTCAGGAGCGGGCCATAAGCCAGAGGCTCGCTGAGTGCCATGGACCGTACTCGTCCGAGCTCTTTCATGAATTCGTCGATATTCGTTTTTGAGCTCGTCTTCAGCAGAAGCTGGGCGGCGGTCGCCCGAACTCGCCAGTTGGGGTTTTTGAAGAGTTCAAAGAGCCGTGCCGCTACCTCTTCTCGTGCAAATTCGCCAACACGATTAGCCGCTAAATCGCGCATAATATCGGGTGTATCGTCGTTGGAGAGGAGGTCGAGAATCGCCTTCGCTTGGGTCGAATCGTTGCGAGAGAGGTGTCCTTCTAGAGCGGCTAAAGCTGCGGCCCTCGCCTTGGGGGCGTGCTTTGTGTTTTGGGCGTAGGCAATGAGATAGTTCACGGCCGGCTTTTGTCCGACGTTTTTCATCGCGGCGAAGACACGCCTTTGCTCTTCTTCTTGGTAAGCTGCTAGCTGCTGCGCGAATTGTTTTTCGGTGGCCTCGATGCCTGAGGCCTTGTTCGCAGCCTGAACAGAGGGAGACTTCTGTTTGACCCAAGCGTCGGAGTCAACGTACTCTGCCACTTTGACCAATTGTTGACTGGCCTCCACTTTGGTCTTTTCGTCGCCTAATTCGTCGATCAGGCGCGTTAGTTCGGCTAGTTTATGAGACTCGGGAGTGATGCGGCTCGGAAGAGGTCGTACCCCCTCGGTTTTGAGGTAACGGAGCACTTGCTCCATCCCGAACACCTGGGAGGTGTTGTCCATACGAGCCTCAAAATCGGTATTTGCCCAGCCGACCAGAGCTTGATTCAGAGCTTCCGTCGTTGTCGCATTTGAGACGAGACTGCCCTCCGTATGAGTGAGCATCCCGTAGGCAGCATCTTTATATTTGAAGCTAGGATCAGGCTGGTCAGCACTGGGGGCTTGGCCCATTCCTTCAATCAAGTGGGGTGCGAGCTCATCGACGATTGGTGCGCGTTCTCCCGCAGTCATTTCGGAGAGAGCCTGAAATAGGCCGGGGTAATCATCTGTTCCCAACATGCCGACGGCGCGCCCTCCGCGGGGGGGCATTGTCGTGAGAGTGAGAGCTGATTCGACGCGCAGGTTGCGAGGGTATTTATCGTGCTGCAAGACGGCGACTAATTTAGTCGGGCCCATAGATTTACGTCCCCAGAGATGAACATCTTCTTCGGTGATTCGACAGCCTGAGGTAAGAGTGATGGCTCCGATGGCCAATGCCGCGATCAACAGCAGGACGCGAGCCGAATTCCTTCGCTCCGTTGGGGAGTGCTGAGCGGTCAAAATCTGTGGTTTCATTGGAGTGGTGATTCCCATTTTCGCAGCCGTGAAACGTGCTCGTCGGTTGATGCTGTGGTGCACCACTGCGTCATGCCATGGTCCCCATCTTCACGTTCTAGAAGATAGTACACGCGCACTTTTCTTTGATCCAACAGGAATTCGACACCCTTCCTTCTTGCCATGGTCGAGGCTTGCCCGAGTAGTTCTGGATTGGCTCGGCGAGTTAGAAAGAAGCGTTCGAGCACTTCATGAGGCACCTATTGAAGTGTCGATTTTTACTCTTACGAGGCCAACAAACTTTGCGGATAAAGTAAGTTGATGTACGTAATATCTTACATGGGAGCACAAGCATTCGTTCCGCCCTCTCTCCGTTCTACGGAGAAACTTTCTCCTGCCTCAGCTCCGAGTAAAAAACGCGGCGCAGATGCCGGTGCTTTTGCCTTATTTTCCGCTTCGGCATTTCTGCTGCTGGCTTTGGCAAGCTTGAGTCTCGATCCCGATGACCCTTCCTTTCATGGGGGAGATTGGATGGGACAAGTTGGTGCGGCCTTTGCCGGCGCTTTTGCTCGCGGTTTTGGAGGCGCGGCTTGGCTCGCTCCTTTGGCGTTGATTTCGTTTGGCTTACCTTGGCTCCGAGGTCAGCGGCCTCAGTTGGTTGGCTTCCGATTTG
>JAKVCH010000245.1 GCA_022447485.1 Polyangiaceae bacterium
CTCGCCCGGGGGTCTCGCGTGAGCAGCTCTTGGCCACGGCGTATTGCTCGGGCGATAGCCGTGCCTCCCAATGGCATATCGTTCGGGGCAAGTCCTCGAAAGAACTGCACGATAGCAGCGCCGTCGCTCGTCAAAGGAAAAGCCAAACTATCGCCGGCAAAAGCTACTGCGCCGAAACGAGCTCCCCCGAGGAGCTTCACGAGCCGTCCCACTTCAACTTTTGCTCGCGAGATGCGAGAAGGCGAGACGTCTCGAGCGTACATACTTTTCGAGTAGTCGAGGACGAGAACGATATCTAAACTCGTGGCGGGTAAAATCCGTGTTCCTTCTCCAAATTGAGGTCTTGCTGCAGCCAAGAATGCGCAGCCCAAGGCGACCACCAATAAGGCGGCGGCAATCGCGCTGCGCAACGGACCATGAAAGGTGCTGAGTCGCAGTAGAGCTGTCTCGCTGCCGAATGAGCGAGCTGCCCGGGCCTTAAAAAAAGCCCCGAAAAGAAAAATTAAGGCTAACCCCAAAGAGAAGAAGATGCCCCATAACCAGATAGGGTCCGCAAATTTCATGGGTACCTCCTCAGCAAAAAGACGCTCAAGCAGACTTCTAGAAAGAGCACAAAGACGCCCGGGAGAAGCCAAAATCGAAACATCTCAGCGAAGCTCGACTGTGCTGCCTCAAATTCTGTTTTCTCAAGGGCGTCCAGAATCTTGTGTAAACTCGATTGGAGTTTCTCGGCATCTGCAGCGATTTGCATTTCGCCGCCAGTTGTCTGAGCGAGTTCTTGGAGCAGTTTTGGGTTGGTCGGGAACGAGTGCGACTCATAGCGGGGCTGTCCAATCAAGTTGAATCCGCGAAAGACTCGGGCCTCTTCGCCGCTGCCGATTTGTACAGGGTAGATGTGAATATCTAGTCCCTCTGCGAGTTCGGCCGCGTACTCAGGAGAAATTTTACTGCCATTATTGTCCCCGTCCGTCAGCAGAATAATCCCTTTGCTCTTGGCTTCACTCCGTCGGAGTCGAGCTACGCTTACCCCCAAAGCGTCGCCGATGGCTGTCCCGTTCCCATCGATAGCGTTGAGCTCCATGCTACTGATTAAGGAATCAAGCAGCTGATAATCGAGGGTTGGAGGGGAGACGACGTAGGGGTCTTTTCCAAAAACAACAACACCGATGCGATCCGAGTGTCGGCGCCGAATAAAGTCGCGGAGAACGGCTTTGGCGGCTTCAAGTCGGGTGGGTAATATACCCTGCTCGGTTGCCTGGGGGGTAAAGCGCTTGAGACCCTCAGGAAGGTTCTCCATCACGGCCTGCATTGAGCCGGATAGGTCGAGAGCGATGACCAGGTCGATGCCCTCCTCTTCCCGGGTATCAGGCACGAGAATCGACACAGGCCGACAAAGAGCAATCACAAACAGACCTAAGGAGATCACTCGTAAGGCGCCTGGTAAATCGCGTAGATAAGCACGAATGCCCAGGGGACCAGCTTTCAGGGTAGCGATTCGATTGGTTCTCAGGCGTGGTGCATGAGCATCTTTACCCAGAGTGGTGCGCCAAAGTAGAAGCGGTAAGAGCAGTAGTAGCCAAGCAAACTCCGGAGCTCGCCATTGGTAGTCCAACCAATCGATACCGTGCTCCATCAGCGGCCAAGCGACTCCGATGAGCGCGCCGATGCAGAGATACGCTATGAGCAGGAGATAACGTTGGGTGCGCGTCATCGCTTCTTCTCCTCTGAAGATAGCGACGGTTCTCGGGGATCGAGGTTAACCACTGGTCGAGTGCGCTGAATCAGGTCCTCGGTCAAAGCGAGAGTCTGGAGGCATTCGTCTTTACTGGGAATTAATTGGGCAAACTTCACTAGATCGGTGCGCTCAAGGGTGGTTTGCAGGGGCCTGAGGTCCAGACTTGAAGCAAGACGTAACTCATCGAGAAGTTCGGAGGTCGTCGACTCTAGACCGTCGAAGCCATAACGGTTGCCGAGATATTCGCGCAGAATTGATGTGATCTCTGCCAAGTATTTTTCAAATTCCTCTTCGGAAAGCAAATCTCGCGCAGCTAACTCATGCAATCTCTCCTGGGCAATCTCCCAGGCTGGACGAGGCGGTGGCGGAGGAAGCTCTTTTTTGAATCTTGCTCTGAGGGCGAGCCAGAGTAAAAAGCTCAGCAGAGCAAGCGGTAGGGCGACTAGTAAAGCGTAGGAGATATCTCGCGCCGCTTTCCAGAGCTCCAACTGAGGTCGCGGCGCAGGCGGTGGCGCTTGAGTGAGCTTCTCGCTTGAAGCCAAAGCATCCTCAACTTCGATGGAGTGGGGAAAGGTGCAGAGGCGATGCACCTCGCCAGAAGCCCTGGCTATCTTTAAGGGCAGGCTCGGCAGTCGTAGCGTGTGTCGACCGGCGTCTTTCGGGAGCGTAACAAAAGGAATTTTAATTGCCGAGCGAACGAGGTTTTGCTGCTCCTCGGCTATGGTTTCCTGATTGACTTCTACAGGGTAGGGGCTTCCCTCTGCCAAAAAGCTCAGTTGAGCCTCCTGCATTTGCTCGGAAATATTCTCATCGCGAATCAAGAAGTCAGCATCGACTAAGGGGCGTTCCCCCGGGCGGTGGATGAGCTCAATCTCCAGCGTTAGACGGTGTCCGGCGATTGCGCGGGAGGGCACGCTTTCTTTGAGTGATGGTCGCGGTAAAGCCTGGGGCCAGTTTTCGACGCAGCCATTCGATTCGTCTGAGTCGTTTGCAGCGTTCGCCTGTCCTCCAGCGCCACCTAACCCGGGTAGCGGGTCTGGGCCTGCATTAGAGCTCTGAGCCCAAGCTCCAGGGGCCCAGAAAATCGTGATGAGCAGCAGGCCGCAGAGCGAAAGTTGGTGCCTGAAATCAGCGTAGCTTAAGCGCTGAATTTGGGGCGAATATCGAGGTTGAGTACGATCTCTCATCGATGCGCCTTCCGTGCGCGACGGGCGAATAGGCCTCGTAGGTCGGGGAAATAGGGTCGGTCGGTGTCTGCCCAAACGGAGTCGAGACCTAGGCGCAGGAAAGTCTTTTTCAATACGTCGTCCCGCTGCTGAGCCTCGGCCGAAAAATGCTTTCGAACCTTGGAGCTACCTGTATCGATCAAAAGATCTTCGCCGGTTTCTAGATCTTCAAAGTAGGTCAAGCCGGTGTTCGCTAATTCGCGGTCACGCCGATCGCCCAGGACGATGGGTATCACATCATGTTTCGCGGCCACCCGAGCGAGGGGTTTCTCATAGCCGGTATCGATGAAATCACTCAGAACAAAGGCAACGGAGCGTCTTTTGGCGACCCGAGCCAGGGTATCGAGTCCGGTTTGCAAACTCGTTCCCCGCCGCTGGGGCTCTAATTCAAGAATTTCGCGGAGTACCCTCAGGCCATGCTTTCGGCCGCGCCCTGGGGCCACAACCTTTTCGATCTCATCACTGAAAGCGATTAATCCTACATGATCTCCATGAGCAATCGCTGAGAAAGCGCATACGGCGGCGATTTCTGTCGCCAGGCGTCTTTTATCTTGATCAGCACTGCTGAATAGTCCGCTTGCAGAGACATCGACGACGAGCATCACTGACATCTCACGTTCTTCAGTGAAGACCTTGAGGTAGGTCTCGTCCATGCGGGCGGAGACATTCCAGTCAATCGCCCGCACATCATCCCCTGGGAGATACTTTCTGACTTCTTGAAAGGCCAAACCTTGGCCCTTAATCGCAGAGGAATAGCTTCCAGAGAGCTGTTGCTCATTAGCAAGACGCTTTGAGGTAATCTCGATCTTGCGGAGGGCTTTGAGAAGCTCTTTTGGGATCATGGCTTCGCTTAAGGTACCTCGACCACCTCAAATACGCGGCGGACGACTTCTTCTTGAGTTATATCCTCTGCTTCTGCCTCGTAGGAGAGCACCAGACGATGACGTAGAACGTCGGGCCCAACTGCTTTCACATCTTCTGGGGTCACGTAGCCGCGGTGCTTGATGAAAGCATGAGCTCGAGCCGCAAGATTGAGAGCAATACTGGCGCGAGGACTGGCCCCATGTTCGATTAAACCATCGAGGTCTTGAAGACCTGCTTCTGCTGGATTTCTTGTGGCGAAGACAACATCGATAATATAGTTCTTTACCCGATCATCGACGTAAATATTCTGCACCATCTCACGACCCGCGAGCAATTCATCCACGCTACATACGGGGTTGATCTGAGCTGGGCGAGGAGCGGTCATTCTCTCCATCACCAAGAGCTCTTCGTCACGGCTTGGGTAGCCCACCTTGATCATCAGCATAAAGCGATCCATCTGGGCCTCTGGCAGCGGATAGGTTCCTTCTTGTTCGATCGGATTTTGGGTCGCCATTACAACGAAGGGGCGAGGTAATTCAAAAGTTGAGTCGCCCAGGGTGACTTGTTTTTCTTGCATCGCCTCCAGAAGGGCGCTCTGGACTTTTGCCGGAGCTCGATTGATTTCGTCGGCGAGGACTAGATTGGCAAAGACAGGACCTTTCTTACTCGCAAAGTCACCAGTCTTTTGGTTGTAAATGCGCGTGCCGACAACGTCGGCTGGAAGGAGATCGGGGGTGAATTGAATCCTAGAAAACTCGGCATTGAGGGCATCACAAATCGTTCGGACGGTAAGCGTTTTGGCTAAGCCAGGCACTCCCTCTAAAAGAACATGTCCTCCGGTGAGCAGCCCCATGAGCACTCGCTCAATCATGTATTTTTGACCCACCACTACCTTCTGGATTTCAGCGGTGAGGGTATCGATGAAGGCGCTTTTTTCAGCGACGGCTTGGTTCAGTGCGTTGACGTCCATTTTTCAATTTTACTTTCGATCATTTAAAGTAGGCAGCGCTCCACTTGGTCTGCGTTGTAGGCAGCGAGCGCGCAATTGAATTGATTTCTACTCACTCGGTTGGAGCAGCTCGCAAATTCTGGATCTCGAGCGGCCGCCTCCCGTGCTTTTTTAATGGAGACGGCTCGTTCTTGCGTGGTTGCGTCGGGTTGGGCCTGCTCGATCACCAAGAGGGTGTAGTGGTCGAGAAGTGAGACGCATTCCTCAGCCGTCAAGCGTGGTTGGCAGCCCGGGAGGCTCGTGAGCAGTGCGAGCAGAGCGAGTGCTCTCATTGGCAATCCTCGAAGAGCTCTTTCGCCGTTTGAGCGTTTCGAATGCAGGCTAGTTCAGATTCGCGAATTCTTTTCCCAACACACTGTTCGAGGAGAGAGCCGTTGAGCTCTTCTTCGATCGTCTTCAACTCGGCATCGATGAGAGTGCTATCTTTCCCCAGCTGCTCTTCCAACTCAAAACGAGCAGACTTTCGAAGAATTTCCCTGCATTCTTCCTCGGTTGCCGGTCGGCCGCAGCCGAGCAGTAGGAAGGCGAATC
>JAKVCH010000246.1 GCA_022447485.1 Polyangiaceae bacterium
GGTCAAGGATATGAAGCCTGAGTGGGATCCCGGCACCCCAGAGCAAGTTGTGCAAATGGTGTTGGCCTTGCGCAGCAGTGCGAGTATTGCCCTACTTTCTTTTCCTGAAGAGAAGCTTGGCGTTGGCGCAAAGTGGGAATCGAAGCTGAGCTTAGCTCAACAGAGCACCTCCTTTGAGCAAAAGAATATCTTCACCATCGAGTCGATCAAGGGCGATGACGTAGTTGTCAATGTCGAGCTGGTGATGTCGGCACCGCCACAAAAAATGACCCCTCCCGGAGCTCCACCCGAGGTTGTGATCGAGTTGGTCAAGATGCAGGGCAGCGGTAAAGGCCAACTCAAAGTGAACCTGAAAACCCAGGCATCTGAGCTCACTCTGGAGCAAAAAACCGAAGAGCATACCAAAGCCACTGGTACTCCAGGAGGCCCCGCCGAGCAGGAGAGCAGCACAGAGGTCAAACTCTCCCTGACGCAAAAAGCCGCCGAGTAAAAAGCCGCCGAGTCAAACTCGGCTCTTGCTCATAAAAAAAGGATTCCACCTGGGGAATCCTTTTTTATTTGTCGTCTCGCAAGCGCCTGCGCCCCGACATTTCGCGGACTGTCGCCCTCGTATTGTGACAGCCCTTGGGCTTTTCAAAACTCGAGGTTGTCGGAGAAGTCAGCGCAAACCAAGCACGAATTGCCCAACATCAAAACGCCGGCTGAGCTCTAGCTTAGTGAAAATGCTGGCGACCTGATTCGCCACAGTTCGCTCAGCAGTGCCGCGAGACAAGGCAATATCGCGATTGCTGGCACCGTCGGTGACCAGCCACGCAACGTGAGTTTCGGCTGCTGATAAGCGGACCTCCAATTCAGCACGGGGTGCAATGGGGGAACGTAAGCTTAAAAGCGTTTCCTCGCCAAAGCGAACTTCAGCCATCATCGCGCGACCACGACGACCTTTCTCGAGCTCGATAATCGTGCGCCAAGTCTGCAGCGCTGCAAAACGAGTCTCTGCTCCAATTTTGGTGAGCGCATTGCCCAGGTGTCCGCAAACACATTGCCGGGTGATGCCCAAACGAAGGGAAAGGTCACGATCTGGCTCCCCCTTGAGCACCGCTTCAAGAATCTCTCGCTCTCGGGCGGTAATGGAAACCTGCCCCGGTCGCAGTAGGACCCGCAGCTCAGGGCCGCGACGCGTTGCGTCGACGATAAACCAGTCGCCCTTGAGAAAGGACTCGCGGCTCAACCGGAGACCCCGCACCACAGGCTGGTGCTCTGTTGCCTCGGCAAGACCACGCGGCGACAGACGGGTCTCTGAAACGGGACCGGTCTGGCTTGGCTGGGTAACTGGAATGAGGTTCAGGACCTTTGCTTCTTGGGCGCTCATAATTCTCCTTGGTCTCGTCTGGAAACTCCAGACTTCGACGGATGACTTTGCGTCATCTGGGTCGCTGGTCGTAACTTGCAAACTTTCTTCGGTCTGCTCGCTATTAGATAACTAGGTTGAACTCTGCAGCCGCCTGTCGTCAAGCCTCAATCACTACTGAATCGACAATAATTCAACCTTTTCTATTCATTTATAAAATTTCCATCCTGGTTCAGCCCTCAGTTGGTAAATTTCCTTAGATTATCCGCTTTTTACCAACTTCCCCCCACTCTGATCGCACTGCTATTTTTTCATCTGACTACAAGAGACAAAGCGCTCCTTTCGTTTCTTCAAGATTGATTGATGACCAAAGCGCGAGGACATGAGCGAAGCCCCATCCCTCCCCAACCTCGACAAAGTCACTAACCAGCTTCGAGACCAGAGCTGTGCTCGAATCACTCAGTCGTCTCATGAGAAGCCAACGTCTCGGAACGCTCAGAGGGTGCGCTCTTGGAGCTCGGCGGTTGATTCTGCGTCCACGAATTGCTGAACCGGTAGGGCCAGCATTGAGCCCTGGGCGCACCGCTGGCGAATCAACGAAGAAACCCCAGAAACAGCATGGTTTCTGGGGTTTCCGGGTGGTGGGCGCAGACGGACTTGAACCGCCGACCACAGCCTTGTAAGGGCCGTGCTCTACCAACTGAGCTATGCGCCCCGGGGGACGGAGGGTTACCTAAAGCAAAGAAAACGTGCAAGTGAAATTATACCTGATGTCGCTCTTCTTGATGAGAAAGTGGGTCTGAACCAGGAAATTCGCCGGGTTCGCTCTGGCCCACCTCGTCGACTGCTTCTTCAGCTGAGGCGTGCGCCTGACCAAGAGGCTTGTCTAGCCCATCTGCCTCTGGAGGACGCTGGTAAAGCTCGACTGAGCCGGGCTCGACCCCAAGCAGCTGAGCTGGATTCTCGAGGCGAAGCGCCAGGGTCAGAACTTGGTCCATATGCCGAACGAGGTAGATCTTTAGATTGTCTGTCGCGATGCGCGGCACCTCGGCCAGGTCTTTCTTATTGTCAATTGGCACCAGGACAGCGCTCATGGCGTTGCGCTGGGCGGCGAGAAGCTTCTCTTTGAGCCCGCCAATCGGCATGACTCGCCCACGGAGCGTAATTTCGCCTGTCATGGCTAAGTCGTGACGCACCGGAATATCGGTAAATGCAGAGGCAATGCAGGTCGCCATGGTCACACCAGCGCTCGGCCCATCTTTTTTGATGAACTCAGGGAAATGCACGTGCAGGTCTTTCTTTTCATAAAAGTCAGCATCCAGACCTAATTGGCTGGCCCGAGAACGAATATAACTCAACGCCGCCTTAGCGCTCTCCGTCATCCCTTTCTCTAAAAGACCTGTCACTTCGAGCTTTCCCGAACCGGCGACAACCGACGCTTCACAGTCCAAGAGATCTCCTCCGAGATCCGAGACACTTAAGCCATGGGTGAGCCCCACCGACGAGGGGTCGTCAAATTGATTGCTTCGAAACTTTTCGGGACCTAACATTTTGACAACATCGCCCGCCTGAATACGAATGCTACCAATTTCTTGCCGAGCCCGAGAGCGCAACTCTCGGCGCTGCGCTTCCGAGGGAGTCGACTGCTCTCGTTGAGGTTCAGCTGCTCCTTCAGCTGTAGCTTGAGACTCTGGGGCCGGATTAAGCGGTACCTCCTGGAGCTGAGGATCAACAGCTACAGTCTCTCGCCTCTGGGGGCGCAACACCTCGGGCTTGGTTGGTTCAGCAGAGGTTTCTTCGTCTGCCCCAGTCTCTTGGTTGACTTCGATTAAGTCGAGCAAAAGATCTCGATGGTTCTTCAGAGCCTCTAAGGCCACCTTACGGACAAGAGCGGAGATCTGCCGGTCGAGATTACGAACCCCCGCTTCTTTCGTATAATGCTGAATCAGCTCACGAAGCGCGCCTTCACTCAATGAAACATCTAAATGTTGGAGACCGCATTCCTTGAGGTTGCGGGGGACCAAATATTTATTGGCGATGGCTAGCTTTTCCGGCTCTGTGTAGCTGGAAAGCTCAATAATCTCCATGCGGTCACGAAGAGGGCCAGGAATGCCGTAGAGGCTATTGGCCGTCGTGATAAACATCACCTCCGAAAGATCATAATCTAAATCCAGATAATGATCGTTGAAGGTGGTGTTCTGCTCGGGATCAAGGACTTCGAGGAGGGCGCTCGCCGGATCTCCACGAAAGTCAGTGTTCATCTTATCTATCTCGTCGAGTAAAAAGACCGGGTTTTGGGTGCCCACCTTTTTGATATTCTGAATCAGCTTTCCTGGCAGAGCGCCGATATAGGTACGTCGGTGCCCGCGAATTTCAGCTTCATCGCGCACCCCTCCCAAAGACAGGCGCACAAACTTTCGACCTGTCGCTCGAGCAAGACTGCGCGCAATGCTGGTTTTTCCAACCCCAGGTGGGCCAACGAGGCATAGGATCGGGCTCTTTTGGTTTTTGGTTAGGGCCTGGACCGCAAGGTACTCAAGGACTCGCTCCTTACACTTTTCAAGCCCGTAATGATCTTCGTCGAGAATAGCTTCGGCTTCGCCTAGCTCGAAATGTTCCTGGGAGCGCTCGCCCCAAGGTAAACTTAAAATCCAATCGATGTAATTTCGCGCCACGCTCGCCTCAGCACTCGTTGGGTGCATCTGCTTGAGCTTGGCAGCTTCTTTTTTGACTCGCTCGCGAGCCTCTGCACTCAATGCCTTCTTGGCTAATGCTTCATCAATCTCGTCTAAATCGGATTTACCGCCATCTTTCTCGCCGCCCCCCAACTCTTTCTGAATCGCCTGCATCTGCTCGTTCAGATAGAACTCCTTTTGAGATCGCTCCATTTGCTTCTTCACGCGAGAGCGGATCTTCTTCTCAACCTGCAAGATCTCCACTTCGCCTTGCAAGAGATGGTAAAGCTTCTCCAAGCGCTGCTTCACGTCGAGCATCGCGAGAAGACCATGGCGTTCCGTCAACTTAATCGTGGGTAAGTTGGCAGCGATAGTATCTGAAAGACGCGACGGGTCATCAATACTTTGGACACTCATCACTACCTCAGGCTGGACCTTACGATTCAACTTGACGTAGATCTCAAAAGAATTTTGCACGCTGCGAACCAAGGCCTCAACCTCGAGATCACTGGGTAGCTCTTCTTCAAGAGGTTCTGCCTCGGCCAAGAAAAAGTCGTCTTGGCTCAGGAAACGAGTGATCGTGGCCCGTCGGCGCCCCTCGACGAGCACTTTGACCGTGCCATCGGCAAGTCGCAGCATTTGCACAATCGTCCCAATCGTACCGACATCGAAAATTTCATCCGCCGAAGGCTCATCGGTGCTCGCATTCTTTTGGGCGACCAGAAGAATCTCTTTATCTTTCTCCATTGCCGCGTCGAGGGCGGCAATACTCTTCTCTCGGCCGACAAAGAGCTGGGACACCATATGCGGAAAAACGACGATATCCCGCAGGGGCAGAGTGGGTAATTGAATACGTGAGCGCGCTGCGCCGTCATTTTTAAAGAACATGAAAACCTTGCATCGACAAAATGCCGAATCCTGCCGCAATTGCGCCACGAATTCTTAGTCGGCGCAAGCGAGAAAAGCCGCCCTCAAGAAGAGGAGCGGCTTTTCGGCGCAGAGTCGTACTCTGCTTTTCTGCTCTGCGATCGAATATTATTCTTTTCGCTTAGCTCGCATCTGCTGCTTCTTCTTCGAAGACAATCAGCGGCTGCTCGTTCTTGGTAATCGCCTCTTCGTTGACCACAACTTCTTTGATTCCTTCTTTTGAAGGAACTTCGTACATCACGTCGAGCATATGCTCCTCCATGATAGCTCGCAGGCCTCGAGCTCCGCTTTCACGCTCGAGTGCCTTGACAGCAATTGCGTGTAGAGCGCCGTCTGTGAACCTGAGCTTTACGCCATCCATTTCAAAGAGGCGCTGGAACTGCTTGACCAAGCTGTTTTTCGGACGGGT
>JAKVCH010000247.1 GCA_022447485.1 Polyangiaceae bacterium
GCTCGCTGCGCGTACCCCCAATAGCGACGATTCAAAACTCACTGCAGAGCAGAAAGAGGCTCGGCGAGCAGCTCGCACTGAGCTCAAAGCGGCAGAGAAAGAATTACGTATCGCCCAGCGAGCAACCATTCAAGCCAGGAGCAAACTTCTCACTCCAGAGCAACGCAAAGAATACAGGGAGCGCCTCAAAGCTCTTGACGAAGCGCGCGGAGCTACCCGAAAAGAGCGTGCCAAGGAGCACCGACAAGCCCTGAAAGAAGAAATCGGCACAAAGAAGCTCACTGTCCAGCTACGACACGAAATGCGCCGTCACGCCTGGAGAGTCGCTCGCTTAGAACGCATCAGCGAGTTGGCCGAAGCCGGAGAAAAACCAAAGTTAAAGGAACGGGCAGAGAAACTTCTTGAAAAGGAATCTACTCTCCACAAGAAGCGCATGACCCGCTACCTCGCCAAGGTTAGCCAACCAGGAACTCAACCGAGCGTATCCACCAGTCCGACACCTGCACAGCCTAAAGCAGCGGTCCCAGCTGCCACAGCACCGGCCGCTCCAGCAGCTGCTGCTCCAGCATCGGCCGCTCCAGCACCAGCCGCAATGCCCAGCCCGAACGCGCCAACGAAACCAGCTCAACCCCAAGGAACACAGCAATGAAGAACAGAATGATCGCAGGGGGCGCGTTGCTGCTCGCAGCAGCATGCACACCTCAGCCCGTCGAAGAGGCGGCAAAGACAGAAGAAGTTGCGCCCGTCGCAGCACAACTCGAACCAAAAGTTGCTGCAGCTGAGGTTGATGAATCAGATCTTCCTGCCCTGTCTCCGGAAGAACCCAAGACCGAATTGGGCGATCTACCTGTCCCTGAAGACTTAGAAGAAGAAGCGTCAGCGGCTATCTCAGAAGACAATTTGGAAGCTGAATTAGAACGACTCGGGGGAGAAATAGAAGTCGACGAAGAAGCGGGTTGAAGGCAACAACCGCATAAAAAAAGGCTCTCCTTGCGGAGGGCCTTTTTTTATTTTACTACCTAGGTTTTTGGACAACTCGTCCCGCGTTTCTATTCGCTTCCTGGGCCAATACCATTCACCAGATTCGACGAAGACGCTCTGGATGAGAAGCTCTAGAGGTCGATATTATGAAACGTCCAACGGAAGCTCTTCTTGATTCCAGCAATGATCTTGCCAGGAAAGCGCGCTAAAAAACCGTCTGCTTCTACGACGACATGTTGCGTGAACTTGGTTCCAGATCCCTGTTTTACCGCCGTTATCGAAGTACTCCCACCAACAAATGCAGGCTTATGGTCCAACCCGGTCTTCGCCTTGAGCGTTCGCAAGAGCTGAGGGTCTTTGACCTGCTGACTTTGCCAGTGAAAGGCGCCATCCTTTTTGCGATTCAGCTGTACATGAGTGAAGTATTTCACGTCCTTGAAAGTTGTCGAAACATAGGTCCACGTGTACCAAGACGTATCGGACTTTTTATAATCCAGAAGACGAATCTTCACTAAGTTAGGACGACTGTACCGACATCCGTGATCACAATAATTCCCATAATCTCGCAGAATAGCCTCGACCTTGGCGGGGCTATTCGGACTAAGATGTGACTCCGTGTGTTCGAAGTTCTTTGCAGCAAAAGCGATCGCTGTCGTGCAAAGAAGGCTCACGCTCAAACAGAGAGGGAAGAAGCGGAGCATAAAGGCTGAGGACGGGGTCTTCATAACGATCACAGGGTCTTCATTACAGTCACAGGGTCTTCATCAGTGTCACAAGAGCTACGCAGTACTGGCAAGCTCGTCTCTAGAACGTTTACGGCTTACCATGACAGAACATTCCTCTCAAAAATAGCGCAGATTTGATGCCATGCCCGCAATATGCTGACAGTAAAACAAGCCGCTTCTAATGAATATAGCCTGCCTCTCTCCGAGGAATATCACTCTGCTGCACCGGTCAACTTCGGCTAGGTCCTTCGAGAACCAGGCTGATTGGGGCAAAAATTTTGGGCATTTGACGGTAGTCCGACTCCGGACGAGACTCTTTTATGGTCGCTCGATTGCTCGATGTCACTGAAAACGCCCAAGGGTGGGTGAGCTTAAAACTCAATCGGCCGAAGGAAAGGAACGCCTTAAATGGTGCTCTCCTCGAAGAACTGGCCGAAGCTCTTGAGGATTTCGGACACCGAAGCTCAACCCGCCTGCTCGTGCTTGAAGGCCCCGTCGGTGCGTTCTGTTCCGGTGCCGACCTCGCTTGGTTAAGGAGCTCTCATCAAGATGAATTTCAGAGGCAAATGGGACTCTTTCACGGTTTGATTCTGGGTGTTGTTCGCTCAGCAGCGCCTGTGCTCGGTCTGATCTCTGGTCCAGCGGCAGGCTTCGGAGCCGACCTAGCCTGGAGCTGTGATCTAAGAGTGATGCATGAGAAAGCTTTCTTCGAGGAATCGTTTTCAAAGATAGGATTGATGCCAGATGGTGGCGGTACCTATTGGATGAATGAACTCCTAGGACCGCGGGCCTTTTCCGCCATCGCCCGAGCCAAGCGCTTCTATGCCCCAGAGGCTCTTCAGCTCGGTCTGGTCGAAGAAATATGGACAACCGATGACTGGGAGCCAAAACGCAAAGACTGGCTCACCCACTTCTGTTCTATCGCCCCTCTCTCACTGCGAGAATCAAAAAAAGCCATCAATGCTCATCGCCTACCCCTCCTGCAGGCCGCGCTCAAGCGCGAAAGCGAAGGGCAAGAGCGCCTCCTCCAGTCGAAAGATCACAAGGAAGGTTTGACAGCTTTCTTTGAAAAACGACAACCGCAATATTGTGGAGAGTGAGCGCGAAGACAACATGATTGCTTGTCTCGGCTAAGCGACGGAACCCCAATCGCTGGGATTCTCGGGGCAGGACCCAACCCAGAGCCAACTCTAACCCACGATTCGGCAATCCCATTCGATCTGCGCATCATCTCGCTCCCACCCTTGAGGTCGACTTTTCAACATGACCTCAATCTTATCACCAGCTCGCACAGGCAGAGGCTCGGTTAGGGCCAGGTAGGCTTGCTGCCAATGAGTCGCCGGTGCTTGAGGATGGGTCGATAGAATCAGATCATCACAGAGCTCCGCCTCAAACCAACCGGCAAGGCCATGCACTTCTTCATCTCGCTCACCAATAAAGTGCAGGAGTCGACCAATTTGTGGAGATTTTCCGTCTGCCAAATCGATATCAGTCAAGAGGGCAGGACTCCCTATAAACTCATCCACCTTCACTTTCGCGACCCCAATCACCTCTGCGGATTGTTCGCGGGCAACTGAGAAATCAAAGCCTGCAATATTCTTCCAAAATTGTTGATACGTGGCCGCTCCTGGCGAATGAACGGGCACAATCCAGGTCTTGAGGCGCCGAGGAAGAAGACGAGCATCCGGCTTGAGCAAGCGTTCCCGAATATCGTTCACATGCTCAACCGTATTTTCATCAAAACCGAAACTACCAAGAGTCTCAGAAATCAGAACATCAGCTCGTTCAGGTAAATTCGTGGCTTGAGAATTACCATGCAAAAAGGCAATCACACCGCCGTAGCCATTATGAGCGGCAACACGCTGAGCAATATGAATGGAGTCGCGGGCCTCGATCGCATACACTCGCCTCGCGCCAGCACGAGCAGCCATCAGAGCCAAAATTCCCATGCCTGTTCCCAAGTCAATCACGACGTCGCCAGGCTGAACCACCCGTTCAATCGCCTGCTGATACGCCTTCATACGAGTTGCGTCCGAGAGCATCTCGTAATGATCGTCAGCGATAACCTCTAGTTCGGGAGAATCAGACATCAGCCTTTCTTCGTATTGCAGAATAGCTGCCGTCGCAATCCTGGCTCCGGAGGCAGAAGAAAGCTCCCCCTCCGAAGTAGAAGGCCATGATCAAAGCTTAAAGCCGTAGCAGTTGCGCTTGACCAAGTACTCGAAAATCTCTTCTTCGCCGCAGATATGTTCATCGACGGCAGGAAGGCCGGCCCGATCTTCTTCCACGCGAACATCAATGCAACGAGCTCCATCCGGTGCAGAACGAATACGAGATTTAGCACCCACGTTACAAGCCGCGGCCATACCGGTTCGCATGGCCGGCCCATGACCAATCACGGTCACCCAATCACCAGCATACCAAATGCCTCCGCGTCCTTGGATCTGAGGCATGACTTCTAACATCAAAGCCAAATGCCAAAGGTCCATTCCGTGATGACGCCAACCACGGCGAAGGATTACTTTTTCGGGGTCGATCGGACGCAAGGGATTCAATGACCCAATGGGTCGAGGACTCATCTCACCTGCACCGTGGACCCAATTCATCACGCCCGTGAGCTCAAACTCATCACCGTGCTTTTCATGGTCTTGGTAGTAATTATAGTGCCGGAGGTATTTTTCTTCGGGCAAAAGAGAGTCATCCGTATGCAACACGACTTCGGAGTCGCGATAGCGAACTTGTCCCAAGACAAAGGATTCTAGAAAGTCCTTATCTTTGACTAAGGAACTCGCTACATCGCCGGGAACCGCCAAGATCACATCGTCATAGATTTCTTTGATCGGCTGTCCGTCTGGCCCGTAGGCCTCTAGATGAACGCGCTCGCCTTCACGTCGAATCGATGCAACGGGTGTCTGCATCTTGATTTTATCGCGAAATCCAGCGGCTAACTCCTGATAGTATTTCACGCTGCCGCCTTTGACGGTCCACGCTGGTGCCCCCTGACGGAAGTCGACCCACTGAATGCGTCCGGCCGCCATATTGAGCATGAATCGAACAGAAATCTCATAAAGACCAAGGTCTGTGATGAAGAGAACACTCATCAAAGGTGTGATGTACTGTTTGCGAAAGTCTTCGTCGAAACCATTTGCCTCAAGCCAGAAACCAAAAGGAACTAGATTCCATGCCGGGTCTTGATGCTGCTCCTCCGCCAGCTCCTGAAAGCGAATAGCCTCAGCGCTGATCTCTTTGCCGGAACCCCACTGATAGCCGTCGACTAACCCCGACATACTCAGCTGGGATTGGTTTCGTTCAACTCCATACCAGTCCATCAAGACTTTCATCTCTTGGTAATCAGTAGGAGAGCCAAAAATGAAGCCGACGTCACAAGCAAAAGGTTCCCCTTCTTCAGGCGTGTACACAGGAGCAAATGCATGTCCGCCGATATAATCGGCAGCCTCGTAAACGTCGAAGTCGATGCCAGCCTGATCTAACATCCACGCGGCGTGCAGCCCAGCCGTACCCGCTCCGACGACCGCAACTCGACGACCGCTAGCATCTTCCACTGGAGCATGAGAGCGCGCAAAGTCAGGCACGACCCAGCTCAAGAAGAGTAATACTGTACCTAGGGCCAGTCCCTTTCCCCAGGAGGT